>JAAVYC010000190.1 GCA_022790905.1 Lachnospiraceae bacterium
CAAGAGCATTGTGGAGCTTATGGGTGGAACGATAGAGGTTTTCAGTGAGGTCGATCGGGGATCGCTGTTTCAAGTTGAATTGGAGCTACGTATTTTGGAAGAACAGGCAGATAAACAATTCTGGGAGGAAAAAGGGATTTCTCGGATTTTGGTAATAGATGGAGATACGGAGAGCTGTGAGGACATCCAGGCACTCATGGGAGATACGGGAGTCCAAGTGGATGTTGTCTCCGATATAGAAGAAGCTATGGATCGGATGCAGGACGGCAAAGAGAACTATCAGATGGTTTTGCTAGACTGGGATATGCCAGAATTGGATGTCGTTTGGGCAGTCAAAGAGCTGCGGAAATTGATCTCAGATACGGTGCCGATTCTGCTTTTAGCAGAGCACGATGCGAAAGAAACAGAAACAGCGTTTGAGATAACACATACAGATATTCTCACAAAGCCGTTTTTTGTCTCTGCATTCCAGGAAAAAGTCACACAGATGTGGGCGAATGTGAAAGAAGAAACTGCCTTGGAGCCTAAAAAGATCGGTAATTTGGAAGGAATACATTTTCTGGCCGCGGAGGATAATGAGATCAATGCAGAAATTTTAGCGGAGCTTTTAGAAATTGAAGGAGCATCCTGTGAGATTGTGGAAAATGGTCAATTGGCAGTGGAGCGTTTCCAGCAGTCAGAAAAAGGTGCGTTTGATGCGATTTTAATGGATGTTCAGATGCCAGTGATGAATGGTCACGATGCCACAAAAGCTATTCGTTCCTTAGAACGAGACGATGCGGGAAGCATACCGATCATTGCTATGACGGCAAATGCGTTTGCAGAAGATGAAAAGGCAGCGTTAGAAGCCGGAATGAATGCCCATGTGGCAAAACCTTTGAATATGGAATCGTTAAAAAAAGTAATTGGACAGTATGTAAAATGAAAGGAAGAGCTATGAAAAAGAGCGGGAGAAGATGGATTCGCAAATGGATTGCCATTTGTCTGACGGGAATTATCGTATTGTCGTTGGCAGCCTGTGGAAGTGATGATGAGCTTAAAAATTTAACGTCGTCGAAGGAGAAAAGTAAGCGAGTTGTTAACTTGTTTAGCCCTATGGAGAAAATGGATCCGGATGCAGAAAACGTTGCGAGAAGTGCCGCAGATTTAACCGTCGCAATGGCAGAGGAAGAGCTGGGTGTGACGGTAGCATATAATACGTATACGGCAGAAGATTATCAGGATAAGACTTATGATGAAGTTGCTTTTGATAGAGCGCGCAATGATATGGATGATTTATATCTGCTCAATCCCGATACTATTTTGGCGTTAGGTGCAGAGGGAAAGTTAATGGATCTGTCAAACCTTGAGAGTGCCAAAAATTTACGGGAAATCATAAGAGTTGCAAATACAGTGGATGGGAAGTTGATAGCAATACCACAGGAAGTAGTTGCCTATGGACTGTTTGTCAATAAGAAGATGTTTGAGCGCTATAAGCTCGATTTGCCTGAGACACCGGAAGAGTTCTTAGAATGCTGCCGGGTATTCCAGGAGAATGGGATTGAGACGCCTGTTGGGGCGAATCGCTGGTGGTTAGAGACTTTTGTCTTTGCCCAGGCTTATGCAGACTTATATAATGGCGGGAATACAGAAGCGGAAATTGCAGCACTCAACAGTGGGGAGGCTAGATACAGTGACTATATGCGCCCTGGTTTTGAGTTTTTGAAAAAATTGATGGATTTTGGATATATTGATGCCAAAAAGGCCAGTGTCAACGAGGCGATTGAAGGGGAAAAAGAGGATTTTTTAGCGCAAAAGACGCCAATTGTTATGGCTTATTGGAGTGCGGCAAACACGGAGACGGCATATGGGAAGACAGACTTTGCGATGCAAGTCATTGGTTTCCCTAGTAACCGAGGACAAATGCCAGTGATGTCGATGACAGGGATCTCTGTGGGTGCGAACGCGGAACACGCAGAAGATGCAATGCGTGTTTTAGATATCATGGTTTCTGATAAAGCGCTTCAAATTTATGCGGAAACCAATCGAGTGATTTCCCCTTCCAAAAATGTAAAGGTAGGTTGTATTCCAGCCTTAGAGTCGCTCAACAATCGGATTGAAGAGGGAGTCTATGTTCTGGGATCTAATGCGGGAATGAAAGTAGAGCAGTGGGGCAATACGTGTCTAATTGTGCGAAAACTGTTAAATGGCGCTACGGTAGACGAATGTATGGCGGAATTTGATAAATTGCAAGATGCGACGCTGGAAAAATAGTAGTTTAACGGCATACAAAAATGCTATGCAGTTGTGGGGGCATAGCATTTTTGTATGTTCGGTTCTTGATATGTATGTGAATAATAAAGAAACCGTCTATTTTATTTGTTTCATTTAAAATTATATGGGACAGTCATAGGATTCGACAATTAACCTTCGGTCTGTGACGATACAAGCGCGCGCTCCAGAGTCAAGAGCATTTTGAATGACTTCGTGGTCTACGCCGAGACCTCCAGCTAATACGCAATCGTGTTCCTGTGTGATCTTTTGAAAGACTTGTTTTGGAACGGTCATTGGCATAACCAAGACGGCATCGGGTTTTCCGGTTCTGATGTTGGATAGAGTTTGTTGAATGGCAGAGGAATCCACTAGAAAAGTTTCTAAAATTGCAATAATCTCATTGTCTCGGATCATTTTTAAATGTTGAGATTTCGTAGTGATAATTGCATCTACGCCAATTCTTTTTAAATATTCGATTCCCTCTTTATCTTTAGCAATTCCTTTGATAAAATCGAAATGCAACATTGCCTTTCGATTGTTTTTATGCAAGATAGATATAATTGCTCCTAGTGAACAGATTTCTCCCATTTTTAGGCATACCCAGATGTGCGAGGTACGTTTTACAAAATAGTTGAGATATTCTTTAGAAGTTGCAGAAGGAATAATAGGATTGTTGTAAAATGTCTGTTTTAATTCTTCCATAAATTTCCTCGACTTTCTAAGTGATAAAATAAAAAACCAAATAATATGAAAATTGCTTCATGCAAATCATATTACTTGGATTTCTCATCGACTCAAATCCTAATTTTAAATTAAGCTCATTATAATCGAGAATGAATAAAATGTCAATATTTTTTAGATAAAAAAGAAAAACCCGCCAGTATGACGGTTACTGACAGGTTTTGTATTTTCTACTGTAGAAATGTCAATATATATTGCAGAATCTAAGCGATCTTGTTAACAGCAACTGTTAAACGGGAAACTTTTCTAGCAGCAGTGTTTTTGTGATATACACCTTTAGAAGCAGCTCTGCTGATTTCACCAATTGCAGCTTTTAAAGCGGCTTCTGCGGCAGCCTTATCGTTCGCTGCGATTGCCGCATCTACCTTTTTGATCGATGTCTTTACAGCGGATCTGATCGATTTATTTCTAGCAGTTCGTTTTTCAGTTACTAAAATTCTTTTCTTTGCTGATTTAATGTTAGCCAATCTGTACACCTCCAATCATCATAGACTGTTTTACATGATTGTTACATATAAGCCGGACACGGACATGCTAATGTAAACATGCTATTATATTTTAAGAGATTCCTTCTTATCTGTCAATACATATTTTTTACTTTTTTGCAAAAAATAGTAACAAAAAATAGAAGGCAAAAGAGGGGGATGAAGACATGTATCAAGTGAGAACGGATTTGGCCTTGGAGACAAAAGAAAAATTTGAAGAAGATCATGTTGAAATTAAGGGGGTTCGCATAAAGGAAGAGGAAAAAGGGGAAAACATTAAGGTGACGGAGGTCCTGATTGAGACGGAAAATGGGGCGAAAGCGATGGGTAAACCAAAAGGCAGCTATATCACAATTGAAGCCCCTGAAATGGCAGATGGGGACGAGGGGTATCACAGAGAGATTTCCGAGGAACTTGCAAATGTCTTAAAAGATATGATTCCGACAGAAAAAGAGGATCTTTCGATTCTAGTGGTGGGACTTGGGAACCGCGAGGTTACACCGGATGCTTTGGGACCGAGGGTCGTGGATAATATTTTGATTACAAGACATGTGATTCGGGAATTTGGGAAATATGCACTCGGGAGTGAACACAGCAGTTCGATTAGCAGCATTGTGCCGGGAGTCATGGCTCAGACTGGGATGGAGAGCCTTGAAATTATTAGAGGTATTATAAAGGAAACGACCCCAGACTATATTATCGCCGTAGATGCTTTAGCGGCGAGAAGCGTAAAGCGACTAAATCGCACCATACAGATTACAAATACCGGAATTAATCCAGGGTCTGGAATCGGAAATCATAGACATGGTCTGAATGAGGAGAGTGTCGGCGTGCCTGTGATTGCGATTGGAATACCGACAGTTGTGGATGCAGCAACGATTGTCAACGATGCGATCAGCGGATTTTATGAGGAAGCGGACTGTACGTTAAATTCTTTTTTTGTGACGCCAAAGGATATTGATGAATCCATTAAAAGACTAAGTTTTACGATATCGGAGGGATTGAACATTGCATTTGAGAAAGAAACTTGTACAAATTCTTAGAATAATGGTCCTAGTCTTTGCATATAATATATTGTTATGGGCCGAAAGATTGGAAAAAATTATAAAAGTAAAGCGATGGGGTTGCTCTTGGGAATCCTGATTGTTGGAATTGTGATCACAGGAATCCGCAGCACGAAATCGGAGGAAAATCATACATTGGGAGATTTGATTCTATCTCATTTTGAAAAAGGAATCTACGACAGGATTGTGAAAACTTTTATGCCGGTATTAACTTACGATGAGACGGAAGGGAGCAGGGAGTATTTAGGAGCAGTACTCCCTATTTATAGTTATATGAAAATAAATGAAGTATATGACACTGCGAAAGAGAGTGAGCTTACTTATGAGATGATTCGGGCAAAAGAAGCGGCGGATGAAAATCATGTGGATGAAAAGACGGGAGAATTAGTCAGTCAAAATAAAGATCAGGAAACAGAAAAAAAGAGTCAGAAATCGGTTGTAAGTTTTTCAAAAGAGAAACTATCTGATTTTGATTATCTGAGACAGAATTTTTATACAGTGGATCGCACGACGACAATCACGAGTGACCGACTCAATGCGAAAAAAATGCTAGAGAAGGATATGCATCTCGCAAAAAACGTGGAAGGTCCACAGGTTTTGATTTATCATACACATTCCCAGGAAGGGTATGCGGATTCGACGCCAGGAGATCTGAACACGAGCGTTGTCGGAGTGGGAGAGTATCTAGCGCAACTTTTAAAAGAGAAGTATGAGATAAAAGTTTTGCACCATACGGGAACATACGATGTAAATGACAGAGATCATGCGTATTCTAATGCAGAGTCGGCAATTCAAAAAATATTAGAAGAAAACCCCACAATAGAAGTGGTGATTGATTTACATAGAGACGGTGTTGCCGAAGGAACGAGACTGGTAACCAAACAGGATGGAAAGCAGATGGCATCGATCATGTTTTTCAATGGTCTGAGCCACACGACAGCTTTAGGAGATATTTCTTATCTGGAAAATCCGTACATACAGGATAATTTGGCATTTTCTTTTCAATTGCAGTTGAAAGCGGCAGAACATTATCCGGGCTTTGCTAGGCCGATTTATTTAAAAGGTTATCGGTACAATATGCATTTTAAGCCGAAAAGTCTTCTTGTGGAAGTCGGAGCGCAGACGAATACGTTGGAGGAGGCAAAAAATTCTATGGTTCCTCTTGCCGACATTTTGAATAAAGTGATAATGGAGTAACAAAAGAGACGAAAAAATCAGAAAAAAACGGAAAAGTATTGACAACCATAACTAGAAAGGTTATAGTGTACATACAATTGAAGGATATGAGCAAATGAGTTATCCATAAAATATAGTGTCAGAGGAAGGTTTCCTTAGGCATTGTGTTTTGTGGATATTTTTTTGTTCTATGTTAGAAAAAAGTCTTTAGTTTTGGTCAGCATATGTTTTTAGAAAGGATAAGGAACATGAAAAAAGAAAGCAAAGCTTTTGTCAATGGAAATGTCATTACGATGGACAACGAAGATACCAGGGCAGAGGGAGTTCTAGTCAAAGAAGGCAGAATTGTAGCAGTGGGAACTTCAAAAGAAATAGAAACTTCTGCAAAAAAAGAGGGAATTCCGTTAGAGGATCTTCAGGGAAAGACCGTATTGCCGGGATTTCATGACTGTCATGTTCATGTGATGGGAACTGGTTTGGCAGCGGTAGGAGCAGAGCTCTATGATTGTGGTTCCGTAAAAGAAGTTCTTGATACTTTAAAAGAGGAAGCCTCAAAGAGAAAAGAAGGCTGGATCTGCGGGGTAAGACTGGATGAGTCAAGATTGGCGGAAAAGAGACCGCCTCTTTTACAGGAGTTGAGTGAGGCGTTTCCGGACCGCGGCGTGTATTTAGTGGACAGGGGACTTCATTACACGGTTGTAAATCAAAAGGCCTATGAGGAAATTGGCTATGATGGAACAGAAAAAGGATTCGGAAGAGACGATGCCGGGAAGCCGAATGGCAGGATGCACGAAGAGGCAAATACCATGGCAAGACAGTATTTTAATGATTCTATGACCAAAGAGCAGAGAAAGAATGCGATAGACAGTGTGGAAAAGGAAGCGCTGAAAAAAGGGATTACAACGATTCATGCTATGGAGGGCGGAGAGATGTTCTCTGATAAAGACGTCGACGGATTTCTGGAAACTGAGGGAAAAAGGAATGTGGATTTTGTTCTTTTCTGGGGCACTCTGGATATCGACAAGGTAAAAGAAAAAGGAGTTCCAAGAATTGGAACTGATATTTTATCAGATGGATCCATCGGTTCGAGAACAGCGGCATTTGACGAACCATATACAGATAAACCAGATACTTGCGGAGAGCTTTATTATACAGATGAGATATTGACGGAACTCATTGAAAAAGCACTTAAGAGTCATATGCAGTGTGGCTTCCATGCCATTGGACAGACTGCGATCCGTCGGATTTTGGACTGTTATGAAAAAGCGTATGAAAAATATCCTTGGGGAGACGCAAGATTTCGGATCGAACATTTTGGATTTTGCGATGAGGGGGATATTGAGCGGGCGGCAAAAAATAAAGTTGTTATTTCTACGCAGCCATCGTTCTCTTATCTGAGAGGGGGTCCCGGAAGTGTCTATGAAATTCGTTTAGGTGAGGAGCGGGAGCGAAAAGCATATCCCCTCAAAAAATTTGTGGAACATGGAATTGTAGTGGCGGGAGGCTCTGACTCCAATGTGACACCAATGGATACCCTTTTAGGGATTCACTCTGCGGTCAACCACCCTTATCCGGAACACAAAGTGAACGTTTATCAGGCGCTTCGGATGTATACGATCGACGCGGCGTACAGTGCTTTTGAGGAGAAGGAAAAAGGTTCAATAGAGACAGGAAAGATGGGAGATTTCACGATTTTATCGGAAAGTCCTTACGATGTGGCGTCAGATCGGATTAAAGATATCGAAGTGGAAATGACTGTCAAGGAAGGTAAGATTGTATATAGTCGTTTTGCAAAATAGTATCACTTTTAATTTTTAATGGAAAAATATGGAGGTATTTTTATGGAGACTTATGTATTGGGGTTTGATCTTGGAACAACGGGAACCAGAGCGATGATTTTCAATCGGGAGAGCAAAGAGATCTCGTCTGCCTACACAGAGTTTACACAGTATTTCCCACAGGATGGCTGGGTAGAGCACGATGCGCAAGAAATATACGATGCGACCATGAAAATGGCAGCAGAGGCGTTGAAAAAGGGAAATATCAAACCGGAACAGATCGCGGCGATCGGTATCGCAAACCAGAGAGTGACGACTGTGGTCTGGGATAAGGAGACTGGTATTCCTGCTTGCCGCGCGATTGTATGGCAGGACAGAAGAACGCTTCCGATCTGCGAGCGTTTAGAAGCTCTGGATGGAGAAAATATTGTCAAACGAACCGGTGTCGTTATCATACCAAATGATTCGGCCACAAAGATTGCTTGGTTATTAGAGAACAACGAAGAAATTCGCCATGGTCTAGAAGAGGGAAATTTGATCTATGGAACGATTGATACCTGGATGGTATGGAAATTGACTGGTGGAAAAGTACATATTACAGAACATTCGAACAACTCTCTTACACTTTTGCAAAATGCAACGACTCTGGATTATGACGATGAAGTTCTAAAAATATTAAATATTCCAAGACATATTTTACCAGAGATCAGAAAATCCAGCGAAGTCTACGGTCATACGGAACCGGATCAGTTCTTTGGAGCGTCCGTTCCGATTGCCGGAATTTTGGGAGATCAGCAGGCAGCGGCGATCGGTCAGGCTTGTATGGAGCCAGGAACAGCTAAGAATACTTATGGAACGGGTTCCTTTATTGTCATGAACACAGGAGATCGCTATATTGAACCTTCGGATGGAATTTTCTCTCCGGTCATCTACACAAAAGATAATGTTGTTAACTATGGACTAGAGGGATTGGTAGATGTATCGGGAGCCGTGATTCAGTGGTTGAGAGATGGACTGGGGATTATTCAAAGTTCGGGTGAAGCGGAAGAATTGGCACGTCAGGTAGACAACAATATGGGTGTTTATTTCGTTCCGGCATTTGTAGGTCTTGGTGCACCTTATTATGATTCCTATGCAAGAGGAACCATTTTTGGGATCTCCCGCGGTGCAGATAAACGTCATATTGCAAGGGGAGCCTTGGAATCTATGGCCTTCCAGGTAAGAGATTCCTTTGAAGTGCTTGAGAAAAAATCGGGAATGAAATTGACCAGACTTCGCGCTGACGGAGGCGGAGCAAGGAGTGACTTTATGCTCCAGTTCCAGGCGGATATTCTGGGCGTGCCGGTGGAACGTCCGGAGATCACAGAGACGACTTGTCTAGGCGGCGTTTACATGGCAGGTTTGGCAGTGGGATATTGGGATTCCATCGATCAGGTGTCTGAGTTCTGGAAAGTAGAAAAAGCTTTTGAACCGAAGATCTCAGACAGCGAGAGAGAAGATCAGATCATGATGTGGAAAAAGGCCATTGAGAGAGCCGGTGGCTGGTTAAAGAAATAAAGATTTTGTGATAAAATAGAGATAGAAACCGTCGGATATGTTCCGGCGGTTTTTTATATCATAGGAAAGTGTTTCGCATTTCCTATGATGCTGATGCGGACTTGTCTGCTTTGTTCTCGTACTGCGGCACAATGGAAAGGGATTGACGAAATAGAAAAAAAATAATATGATAAAAAACACTTAGGATGAACTTAGAAGTTGGAGGAACAGATGTCACATATCGATCAGAATAAAATTCGTAATTTTTGTATTGTTGCACATATCGATCACGGAAAATCAACGTTGGCAGACCGTATTATTGAAAAGACGGGGCTTTTGACAAATCGTGAAATGCAGTCCCAGGTACTTGACAATATGGATTTAGAAAGAGAGCGCGGAATTACAATTAAAGCGCAGACGGTTCGCATTGTCTATACAGCACAGGATGGAGAAGAATATATTTTTAATCTGATAGACACGCCGGGGCATGTAGATTTTAACTATGAAGTCAGCAGAAGCCTTGCGGCATGCGACGGTGCAATATTGGTGGTAGATGCGGCGCAGGGAATCGAGGCGCAGACTCTTGCAAATGTCTATTTGGCATTGGATCACGATTTGGATGTCATGCCAGTGATCAATAAAATTGATCTTCCAAGCGCAGATCCGGAGCGTGTCGTGGAAGAGATTGAGGATGTAATCGGAATTGAGGCTGAGGATGCTCCGAGAATCTCGGCAAAAACGGGATTGAATATTGAAGAAGTATTAGAGCAGATTGTAACAAAGATTCCGGCGCCGAAGGGCGATCCGGCTGCACCGCTGCAGGCGTTGATCTTTGACTCCCTTTACGATTCTTACAAAGGGGTAATCGTATTTTGCCGTATCAAGGAAGGTACAGTGCGGGTTGGAACAACGATTCAGATGATGGCAACGGGGGCAAAAGCAGATGTTGTGGAAGTCGGTTATTTTGGAGCAGGACAGTTCATTCCATGCGAGGAATTGTCTGCCGGAATGGTGGGATATATCACAGCGAGCCTGAAAAATGTCGGAGATACCCGCGTGGGAGATACAGTTACCGATGCGAATCGTCCGTGTGAGGAAGCGCTGCCTGGATATAAGAAAGTGAATTCTATGGTGTACTGCGGACTCTATCCGGCCGATGGAGCAAAGTACCCAGATTTAAGAGATGCACTGGAAAAATTGCAGCTAAATGATGCCTCGCTCCAATTTGAGGCGGAGACTTCCATCGCTCTGGGATTTGGATTCCGATGCGGATTTTTGGGATTGCTGCATCTAGAGATTATTCAGGAACGTCTGGAGAGAGAATATAATCTGGATCTTGTGACAACGGCGCCGGGCGTTATCTATAAAGTGTACAAGACGAACGGAGAAGTGATTGAGTTGACAAATCCGTCCAATTTGCCGGATCCGGCACAGATTGAATATATGGAAGAGCCGATTGTCAGTGCGGAAATCATGGTTTCTAGTGAATTCATCGGAGCAATTATGGATTTATGTCAGGAACGGCGAGGCATCTATGTCAGCATAGAGTATATGGAGGAGACCAGAGCGCTTTTAAAATATGACCTGCCATTAAATGAAATTATCTATGATTTCTTTGACGCTTTAAAATCCCGTTCCAGAGGCTATGCATCTTTTGACTATGAGATGAAGGGTTATGCAAAATCTGAACTTGTAAAATTGGATATTTTGATCAATCATGAAGAAGTGGATGCGCTCTCCTTCATTGTCCATGCAGGTACTGCATACGAGAGGGGCAGAAGGATGTGCGAGCGGTTAAAAGAGGAGATTCCGCGTCATTTATTTGAGATTCCAATTCAGGCTGCCGTGGGAAGTAAAATCATTGCCCGTGAGACTGTAAAAGCCATGAGAAAAGACGTGCTTGCAAAATGTTATGGCGGCGATATCACGCGCAAGAGAAAACTTTTAGAGAAGCAAAAAGAGGGAAAAAAGCGAATGCGCCAGGTTGGAAGTGTAGAGATTCCGCAGGAAGCTTTTATGAGTGTCCTAAAGCTGGATGATGGAAAGTAAAGTCTATAATATTTGATTCGCTGTTTTGCGGGAATAGAAAGCATCACACCGACCCATAATAGATATGTTACGAAAAGCGATTATGGAGGTGTGGTGCAATGTTAAAGCAACAATTTTTAGCGGATTATTTAGAACATATCATTCCGGTTCCGTTTCTGCTCTCTAGTAATGGAGAGGTCACACAATTGGGGAAGGAACCGCCCCGTTTTACCGTTACTATAAAAAATGAAATAGATAAAAAGGCATTGCTTGCCAGTACGTCACTGGCATTGGGCGAGGCATATATGCGCGGAGATCTCGAGGTGGACAGAGATCTATTTGAGGTTCTCGATACTTTTTTGGGCGGAATGGATAAATTTACGACAAACCACTCCCTTTTGAGACGACTTCTCTATACCTCTTCCTCAAAAAAGAATCAGGCGAAAGAAGTCACTAGCCATTACGATATTGGAAATGATTTTTATGCACTCTGGCTGGATGAGACGATGAGTTATTCCTGTGGCTATTTTAAAAGCGAAAACGATACCCTTCGCGAGGCACAGATACAAAAGGTAGACCATATTCTGGAGAAATTGCAGTTAAAGCAGGGAATGACGCTGTTGGATATTGGCTGCGGATGGGGATTTCTATTGAAGCGTGCAGTCCAAAAATATGGTGTGATTGGCGTCGGTATTACATTGAGCAAAGAACAGGCAAAAAAGGCGAGAGAGGACATTCAAAGAGAGGGGCTGGAGGAAAA
This sequence comes from Lachnospiraceae bacterium, assembly GCA_022790905.1. Lineage (GTDB taxonomy): Bacteria > Bacillota > Clostridia > Lachnospirales > Lachnospiraceae > Maccoyibacter. The sequence goes on from JAAVYC010000190.1 coordinate 11,822, forward strand.
AATCAGCATACAGCTTATGGATTATCGCGATTTGAAGAGTTCTAGATGGAGATTTGACCGTGTGGTCAGCGTCGGCATGTTAGAACACGTCGGGAGGGAGAATTATCCGCTATTTTTAAAGTGCGTAAAATCTGTATTGAATCCGAGCGGATTGTTTTTGTTACATTATATCAGTGCTTTAAAAGAACACCCAGGAGATGCTTTTATAAAAAAATATATTTTCCCAGGTGGGATGGTGCCAAGTCTTAGGGAGATTATTCATCTTATGAGTGAAGAACAATTTTATATTTTAGATGTGGAGAGTCTAAGGCGCCATTACAGTAAAACATTGCTCTGTTGGAGAGAGAATTTTTTGGCGCACAGAGAAGAGATTATTAAAATGCAGGGAATAGAATTTACCAGAATGTGGGAGCTCTATCTGACGGCATGTGCGGCGACTTTTAAAAACGGAGTGATTGATCTGCATCAGATTTTGATATCGAATGGAATTAACAATGAGATTCCGATGACAAGGGTAGTGTAAGGGCCTGTGTTTAAAAGCGTATTCGATGGCGCCTTTTTGGCGCCATCTGGTTACCACTTAGTAAGCAGAAAGCGCCTTTTAGCGAAAGAGTATTTACATATTTGATGTTTCCGCGTATTCTAGATCGTGAAAAGAGGGAAATATGAAAATAAAAGTAGAACTGGACGAACAATTAAAAGAAGAGGAAGTAATCATCCGTTGTCGCAGTTTGACAAGGGAGGTACAAGAGATTCAAAAAGCTGTCTCAGAACTGACGTCAAAGAAGCAGGGTTTTGCTTTTTATAAAGGGGAGACAGAATATTATTTGCCCCTGGAAGCAATTTTGTTCTTTGAGACAGAAGAAAAGGTGGTCTGTGCTCATACTAAAGATCAAGTCTATCAGGTGCGTCACCGCCTTTATGAATTAGAAGAACTCTTACCGGGGTATTTTATGCGCGTCTCGAAATCGACGATTTTAAATACCGATCAAGTGTTTTCAATCAGCAAGAATCTTGCGGCGTCCAGTGTAGTGGAGTTTATGTTTACGCATAAACAAGTCTATGTTTCCCGCCATTATTACAAGGCATTGAAATTAAAATTAGAAGAAAAGAGGAATCTGAGATGAAAAAAGAAAAGATTTTTTGGGGTATCTTTTTTATTCTTGCAGGTGTTTTTTTGATTGTGGGAAGGTTGGGAAGAGCGCCTGAAATCGGGATTATCAAATTATTGTTTACGATATTTTTGGTGGCTCTATTTTTGAAAAGTCTGGTCAGGAGGGACTGCACGGGAATTCTGTTCTCGGTCGCATTTTTTTGTATCCTTTATGATGAGGAGCTGTATATTACACAGTTGACGCCATGGACTGTTTTGGCTGCAGCGGCGTTGGGAAGTATTGGCTGTTCTATGTTGTTTCGGAATAGGAGAAGGCGCTGGTATTATTATCAGGGAGAGAAGAAGAGCTCGGAGGAATTTGAAAAGATTTTTGATACCCAGGATGAGAGCCGCGTATTTTTTAAAAATAGTTTTGGGGCGAGCACGAAATATATCAATTCCGATGAATTTGAGTTTGCTCAATTGGAGTGTTCATTCGGCGGCTTAAAAGTCTACTTTGACAATGCCGTGATCCAGAAAGGGAACGCGACAGTTCAATTGGATGTCTCGTTTGCGGGAGTAGAATTGTATATACCGAAATCGTGGAATGTGATTGATCAGGTGGATGTGACGTTTGGCGGGGTCGATGAGAAAAATAAAAATCAATCCAGCGGAACACCGACACTAACTTTATTGGGCGATGTATCCTTTTCCGGTGTGACGATTATTTATATCTAAACTCAGATCAGGTCTGTGTCTGTCGTGTAAGACGATCGGTGCAGACCTGATTTTTTATCTTTTTAATCTGACGAGATATTCTGTCGTATCTTCTTCCAATTTCTTTTCCCCGGTCGGATGAAATCCATGTCTTTGGTAAAAAGAGATAGCTTTTGTATTTTTTTCCAATGCCCAGAGCATATCGACTTGAAGTTCATCGATTGCATATGTGATCAATTCTTTTCCGATACCATTTCCCTGAAAAAAGGGATCGACATATAATTTGCAGATTTCCGTTCCGTCTGTTTGTATAAATCCCTTGATCAGTCCGTCGGAAAAGACATAAATATTGTGGAGAATTTCCGGTTTTTTGAAATAGTTGTTTGCCAAAGGAACGACCTGTAATTCGCCAAAAGAGAATTTTTCGTCTTTAAAAATGGGAAAATAGTTTATTCTGTTGTTAAAAACGTATATTTCAGCGATTCTGGATAAATCATATTTTGTTGCTTTTCTAATTTTCATGGTGTGTCTCATTTCTATCATTATTTTCATCATAATTATAACAATAATGGTATTTTATTTGCAAGATTCTAGATTTGGTTTAGAAGTAAAGAGATCTTGACTTTTTTCTTTCCTTAAGTAAAAATATAAAAATAATAGTTTCATTTGAAGTAAAGGAGTGCGTCATGGCATTAATAAAAAATGAAATACCGATTATGGAATATGATACAGAAAAGACGGCAGTTCTTATGCCGGGACACTCATGGGATTATCAGTTTGCCAAGAGAGCGGTTTTATTATTTATGGAAGAGGAAATTGATGATTATGTCAGGAGTCATCACTGTAAAATAGTGGGTAGATTTGAGAGTATCACAAAAGCATTCTTGGTTTATGAGACAGAGATTGACGACCAGAGAGTTTCTTTTGTACAGGCGCCGCTTGGCGGAGCGGGAGCCGTACAAGTTATGGAGCAGATGATTGCCGGAGGAGCAAAGAAATTGATTGCTGCCGGATGCTGCGGCGCTTTAGAGAGCGATATGGAGGGTGATTTATTTATACCAACGGCAGCTCTTAGACAGGAAGGGACGTCTTATCACTATTTGCCTCCATCGAGGGAAGTGGAATTGAGCAAAGAAGCCATCGATGCGATCGAAAAGATATTGAAAAAGAGGAAGCTTCCATATCGTAAATGTAAGTCGTGGACAACAGACGGATTTTACAGAGAGACAAAGGAAATGGTACTTTATCGCAAAAGTGAAGGGTATTCGGTAGTAGAAATGGAGTGTGCCTCTATGGCAGCATGTGCAAAGATGAGAAATGTGATATTTGGACAACTGTTATTTACAGCGGATTCTCTTGCGAATGTGGAAAAACACGATTGCAGAAATGAGGGAAAAGATTTTTTTAGTACTGCATTGGAATTGGCACTTTTGGCAGCGCTGGAATTATAAAGATGAGTATAAGAGATAAGGAAATATGACATACAGGTGTCCTGTTTTGTTTGATACAATGATTCCATCAAAAGAAAAGGAGATATGAAATGGACTATGAAATCGTAACATTACAGGAAAAGACAGTAGCGGGAATTTCTGCTAGAACGAATAACGGTGATCCGCAGATGAGCGTCGTGATAGGCGGTCTCTGGAGAAGCTTTTTTGAGGAGGGAATCTATCAATCTATTCCAGATAAAACCGATGGAAAAGCGCTTGGAATTTATATGGATTATGCGGGGAATGAAAAAGACGACTATACCATTATGGTCGCATCTGAGACGAAGGCGAAGGAACAGAATGACCAGATCACTGTAAGAAAAATTCCGGCCGGACGCTATGCAAAATTTATCGTCAGGGGCGATATGCACCAGGCAGTAGCGGCGGCATGGAAAGAGATCTGGAGCATGGATTTGCCAAGGACATTTGTCTGTGATTTTGAGGAATATCAGGATGATAAGATGGAGGATGCAGAGATTCATATTTACATTGGTTTAAAAGCAGAGTAATAAAACGATGGGGGATGTCTGTGAAGACATCCCCCGTTTTTTAACTTTCCAGTTTTAGATCGTTTTCTTTAATCCACCCTATTTTGCGAAGAATTTCACAGAAGATGACACTGAGAATAGCCGGTAAAACAAAGCAGATAAGAATCATGCCAAGCCAGTCAAAGCCCGTGATAGAAGTTTTATTTCCAGCGGCGATATCGCTGATCCAGCCGGTGTAGATGCCGATCTGTCCGACGAATCCGCAGGTTCCCATACCCGAGGATACAGGCGTTCCATTCATCTGTATTTGAAAAATGCAGGTAGCGACTGGTCCGGTGATGGCGGAGGCAAGTGTCGGAGGGATCCAGATACGAGGATTTTTTACGATGTTTCCCATCTGCAGCATGCTTGTCCCGATTCCCTGCGCGATCAATCCGCCCCATTTATTTTCTTTAAAACTCATAACGGCGAATCCAATCATCTGGGCGCAGCATCCCGCAACAGCGGCGCCTCCTGCGAGTCCGGTCAAGCCTAAAGCAGCACAGATAGCAGCGCTGCTGATTGGTAAGGTCAAAGCAATTCCCACAATGACGGATACGAGGATACCCATAAAAAAAGGTTGCAATTCTGTGGCCCACATAATCAGTTTTCCCACGGCACTTGCAGCAGTACCAATGGCGGGCGCCCACCAGATCGAGAGCAAAGATCCGGTCAGGATAGTGACCAGTGGGGTGATGAGAATATCAATTTTTGTCTCTTTTGAGACGAGTTTTCCAAGTTCAGCGGCAAAAATCGTGACGATGAGAACGGCGAGAGGTCCCCCGGCACCGCCCATTGTATTTGCAGCGTTTCCCACAGCCAAAAGTGAAAAGAGCACCAGAGGGGGTGCCTGTAAGGCAAAACCGATGGAAACGGCCATCGCGGGTCCGGCAATGGCTTTTGCAAAGTTGCCGATATCCACAAGCAATGTAAGGCCAATCTGTTCGCCGAGTGTGGATAAAATGGTCCCGATTAAAAGGGAGGCGAAGAGGCCCTGTGCCATAGCGCCAAGGGCGTCGATCCCATAGCGTTTGGCAGAAAAAATAATATTTTTTCGTTCTAAAAATTGTTTGAAATTTCCAGATTCTTTTGACATTTTCTAACTCCTTATATGTTAGCCTGACGATATGAATCCATATCGCTGGGCCGGAATTTGCGTCGCAATTCGACGAGACAATCATAGCACAATTTCCTAAAAATTGTAAACAAAGGATTTAGAAATAGAAAAAAATGGTCGATATCTATATATAACATTAACCAATTATTTCAGTTTGCCACGGAGGGCAAAATAGGCAAAACATCAATAAGAAAAAGATCGTTTTGTGAGTCATTATGTCATGGAAAAGAAAGGATGTGAGTACCATGATTATCGAAAACAGCAGAGTTGGAATGGGAAGTTCTAGAACTTACACCTCTGCATCTGTTCAACAATCCCAAACCTTAACAAGAAGAGCGGATATGGCGGCGGTTTTTGATCTATCCGAAGAGGGAAAGAGTCTGATGGAACAGATGGATGAAATCAAAGAGGAAGAGAAAAATCAAAAAGAACAGCAGAAAGCGGAAAACTTAAAAAAGAGTTTTGAGCGGATGCAAACGAGAAAGACAAATGCCACAAACCAGCCGGAAGTGAAGAGCGAAAAAGAGATGCAGCTCGAGGTTTTAAGAAGAATCTTAGAATCACTTCAGAGTCGAAGGGGAGCGAATAAGGCGCAGATCAAGCAGAAAATGAGTCAGTTTCACATGGAAGCCTATCAGAGTACGAGTATATCACAAGGGGGAGCGGCGCTCGCTCCGGTTCGTATCGGAGCTGGAACCGTGATGAAGAAACAGACGGTCGTATCGGGCTTTTTTTCGGAACATGAGAGTACGGAATTTGCAGCGACAGGAATGGTCCATACAGCAGATGGACGAGATATCAGTTTTGGCGTGTCGTTTGAGATGAGCAGATCGTTTGCAGCGAAATATGAATTTTTACAGGAAGAAGATTATATTTTAACAGATCCGCTTGTTATCAATATGGATGCCAATGTGACGGAAATCAGTGATCAGAAGTTTTATTTTGATTTGGATTCGGATGGAAAAGAAGAAGAGATTTCCTTTGTCGGAGAGGGAAGCGGTTTTCTTGCACTGGATAAAAACCACGATGGAAAGATCAACGATGGAAGTGAGCTTTTTGGCACAAAATCTGGAGATGGATTTAAGGATCTTGCCGTTTATGATAAAGATGGAAACGGCTGGATCGATGAGGCGGATGATATATTCAAAGATTTAAAAGTGTGGACAAAGGATAAAGATGGGAATGATCGTCTGTTATCGTTAAAAGAAGCCGGTATCGGTGCAATCTATCTAGGCAGCGCAAAAACACAGTTTAGTTTGAAAGATGGAGTTAACAACACACAGGCGGTGATTCAGAAGACAGGAATTTATTTAAAAGAAAGTGGTGAAGTTGGAACTGTACAGCATGTCGATTTAGCGCTATAATGAAGGCATGAAAAATTTAGAATTGTATATCCATATTCCCTTTTGTATAAAAAAATGTGATTATTGCGATTTCCTTTCGGGAGAAGCAAACGAATTTGAAAAAAGGGAGTATATCAGAGCGCTTTTAAACGAAATTAAATATCAGGCATATGACTGCAAAGACTATGAAGTGTCAACGATCTATTTTGGGGGCGGTACGCCGTCTATTTTGAAGGCACAGGTAATCGATTCCATTTTACAGGAGGTCTATAAATATTTTCACGTCAAAGAGGAAGCGGAAATTACTATCGAATGTAATCCGGGAACGATAGAAAAAGAAAAGCTTGCACTCTATAAAATCAGTGGAATCAATAGGATTAGTCTGGGTTTGCAGTCTGCAAATAACCAGGAATTAAAAGTTCTGGGCAGGATTCATAATTACGAAGATTTTTTGAGAAGTTATGATGCTGCCAGAAGAGCAGGGTTTGAAAATATCAGTGTAGATCTCATGTCAGGGCTTCCAATCCAGACCGTTGCCTCCTGGGAGGTGACGCTAAAGAAAGTACTGCAGTTAAAACCAGAGCATATTTCTGCGTATAGTCTGATGATTGAAAAGGATACACCGTTTTATGACCGATATGCGGAGGAGGACTACCAGCGTTCTCTTGGAAAGAAGCCGCAACATTTGCCGAGTGAAGATGAGGAACGGCGTATGTATAAGCTGACCAAAAAGATTTTGGAAAAACAAGGGTATGAACGCTACGAGATTTCCAATTACGCAAAACCGGGATACGAGTGCAAACACAACGTCGGATATTGGAGGCGTGAGAATTATATCGGTATGGGAATTGGTGCGAGTTCTCTGTTCGAGAATACGCGTTTTCACAATACGGATATCATGTTCGAATATCGAAAGTGTAATTTTGAGAGAGAAGATGAAGAAATCCTGGGCAAAAAGGCACAGATGGAAGAATTTATGTTTTTGGGTCTTCGGATGACAAATGGGGTCTCGAGAACGGATTTCAAAGAACAGTTTGGTATGGAGATAGAAGGCGCATACGGACCGGCTTTGGCGAAATTGACGGCAGAGGGTTATCTCGGTAAAAAAGAGGGAAGAATATTTTTTACCGAAGCAGGTATTGATGTGAGCAACACGCTTTTAACAGAGTTTTTATTGTAAGAAAAAGATAGGTGGTATTTGATTTAGAAATCAAATACCACCTAATTTATGTTATTTTTTATAAAAGCTTACGATTGAGTCCATCCTAGCACTCATGTTGGAAAAGAGCAGGTCTACGATGGTCAGAGCTGCCATTGCCTCTACGACGACGACGGCCCGTGGGACAATGACCGGATCGTGTCTGCCTTTGATCTGAACGGAGATATTTTCTCCATTTTTGTCAATGGTCTCTTGTTCGGAAAAGATGGAAGGGGTTGGCTTGATTGCAGCTCGGAATACGATAGGGCTTCCATCGCTCATTCCTCCTAAGATTCCGCCGGCATGATTTGTCTTTTTACAGACGTTTTTTTGATTATCACAGAAAAAAGAATCGTTGTTTTCGCTGCCTTTCGAGGAGGCAGCCAAAAATCCGTCTCCGATCTCGAATCCTTTTACGGCGCCGATCGAAAAGATTGCTTTTGCCAAGTTTGCATCGAGTTTTTCAAAGACGGGGTCTC
>JAAVYC010000191.1 GCA_022790905.1 Lachnospiraceae bacterium
AATCCACTGTCACCTCAAAATCGCGTCCCCCCTGCACAATCGCAGTCACCGTTCCCTCACCGAACTTTATATGTTTGACGCGATCTCCCTTTTCATATCCAAGTGCACTAGGATCTTCCGGCGTTCCAAAAGATTTTCCCGCTTTTGACATCCCATAAGGTTTCGCCTGAAATATTTTTTTTGCCTTCTGATAGGTCTGTTGTTTTGTATGCTCCTGTACTTTTTCTTTTCGCACGGCCCCCGTTAAAAGCTCTCCCGGAATCTCCTTTACAAACCGCGACACTTTATTAAACTGCGTCTCACCGCGCACCATTCTCTGTCTTGCATAAGTAAGCGTCAAATCACATTTTGCCCTTGTAATTCCGACATAGGCAAGGCGGCGCTCTTCCTCCAATTCCGCTACAGAATCATCCGATACAATACTCATATAACTCGGGAATAATCCGTCTTCCATTCCAGCCAGATATACCTGTGGAAACTCCAAGCCCTTTGCACTGTGGAGGGTCATCAAGACAACATAATCCTGATTTTCGTCCAGTCCATCAATATCTGCCACAAGAGCGACTTCCTCTAAAAAACCACTGAGGCTTGCCGGCTCACCACTCTCTTCACACGCCTCTTCATAAGCAGCCGCTTTACTGATCAACTCGTCAATATTTTCAATCCGTGCCCGCGCCTCATCGCTATCTTCCGCCTCTAGCTCCGATACATATCCAGTCTGTTCAATGACATCTTTTAACAACTCTGCAACCCCTAGTAATTCCACTTTCGAGCGCATAGATTGAATAAAGAGCACAAACGGCCTGATTTTTGCCGCAGCACGTCCCAACGTCGTAATCTCATCCGCCATCCGCAGCGCGTTATAAAAACTCAGATCCTGTGCATTGGCATATTCTTGCACCCTTGTCAAAGTTGTCGCGCCGATCCCACGTTTTGGCACATTGACAATACGCCGCACCGCCAGATCATCCATTGCATTGTCAATCGTCTTTAAATAACAAAGCAAATCCTTGATCTCTTTTCTGGCGTAAAAGTTCACGCCGCCGACAATTTTATATGGAATACTTCCAACAATAAATCGCTCCTCAAAAAGACGCGACTGTGCATTGGTACGGTAAAGAATCGCACAATCTTTATATCTGTAAGAACCACTCGCTACTTTTTTTTGTATATCTCCCGCTATGTACTGTGCTTCTTCCTGCGCTGTCTCAAACTGTCCAAAATCAATCTTTTCTCCCTCTCCGTTATCCGTCCAGAGCACCTTTTCTTTCCTTCCTGCATTATTGCAGATGACATTGTTTGCCGCATCTAAAATCGTCTGCGTAGAACGGTAATTCTGTTCCAATTTTATAACTTTTGCATCGGGAAAATGCTTTTCAAAATTCAAAATATTGTAGATATTAGCTCCGCGGAATTTATAAATCGACTGGTCGTCATCTCCGACTACACAGAGATTTTGATACTTCGATGCGAGCAGACGAATCAGTTCAAACTGCGCGGTATTCGTGTCCTGATACTCGTCCACCATAATATAGCGAAATCTCTCCTGGTAATAATCCAATATTTCCTCATCCGTTTTAAACAATTCTACTGTCTTCATAATCAGATCATCGAAATCGAGTGCATTATTTTTCTTTAACGCTTCCTGATATTCCCGATATACTTCTACCTGCTTTTGTTTGTGATAGTCGCCTACCGCTAAAAGAGCGAATGCAGCCGGATCCGTCAGCTCATCTTTTGCAGATGAGATCGCATTTAAAAAAGAACGTTCTTTGTAGATTTTTGTGTCCACTTCAAGGCGTTTACAGATATCTTTCATCAAGGTCTTCTGATCATCCGCATCGTAGATTGTAAATTTATTATCATAACCTAATCTGTCAATATGGCGTCTTAAAATCCGGACACAAGTGGAATGAAACGTCGTCACCCAGATACTGTCTGAGCCGTGACCAACCTGCTCACTGATCCTTTCTTTCATCTCTCCTGCCGCTTTATTGGTAAACGTAATCGCCATAATATGATAAGGATTCACACCTTTTTCTTCTATTAAATAGGCTGTCCTGTGTGTCAGTACCCTGGTTTTACCAGAACCTGCTCCAGCCAGAATCAACAATGGCCCTTCTGTATGGAGAACAGCTTCTCTTTGCATTTCATTTAATGTCTCCCACATATTTTTTCCTTTCATTTTTCTTTTCTCCTGGTTCAAGGCTAGCATTTTTCACTTTCAGTGTCAATGTGAGAAATAGAATTCTCTAAAAGGCCACATCTCCCCCTCTAAATTTGATATCTTTCATCCAAAAAATAGTTTACTTTAAAACTTTAGTATGCTAAACTATTAGATATCTGATGTAGTTCTCACATTAGTATAACAAAGGATTAGTAAAAGGAGATCGAGATATGAGTAAAAATGTCCATACAGATGCGGTCAATCATCTTTTTGATGCTGTTTTATCTTTAAAAAACAAAGAAGAATGTTATAAATTTTTTGAGGATGTCTGCACCGTGAACGAATTGCTCTCTTTGTCACAGCGCTATGAAGTGGCACGAATGCTTCGCGCGCAAAAGACATATCTGGATATTGCAGAAAAAACCGGCGCTTCCACCGCCACAATCAGTCGAGTCAACCGTTCGCTAAATTATGGAAACGATGGCTATGATATGGTATTTGAAAGAATTTCTCTCGACGACGTAAATTAAAAAGGATGTCCCAAAGTCATCAACTGACTTGAGGGACACCCAAATCTTACTCTCATGTTAGACTTTTCTACCTTCTGATTTTTCCGCTTTTTTCTTTCTGTTCTCGGACTCTTTTTTCTCTGGTATCGAATCGATGATTTTCTCAATCAACATTTTTTTAATGTAGACATCAAAACTCAACTCACAGATAAAAGCAAACTTCTGAAGAAATTCTCTCTCCTTTTCTGATAATTCCTCATGTTTCAAAAAAGTCTTTTGACTGATATTATATTTTCTTGCCAAATCCTTCAACAGATTCTTAGTCTCCTCATTTTCAAGACTGAATACTTCCTGATAAATCCCTGTCATATTCAAAGTATCTCCGGCGTCCTGGCCAAAATATTGATCGGTAATCGGATTTAAAATCCTCTGAATATCTCCAATACTTAAAATATTTTTAAAATAATAAATAAAAATCAGACATAAAATATGTTCTTTGGAATATTTCTTTTTCTCCGGTGGTGGCAGCAGATTATTTTTTGCATAATTATTAATCATCGTCTTCGTTAATATTTTATCCTCTGGATGACGTTTAGAAGCCTCCAATTGAGAATCCATAAACGTTGTCACCTGATCCATATAGAGATCAATGTTCGGCAAATCTTCCGGTTTCACATAATCTATCTGATGCAGCGATTTAAGAATACTGCTTAAAAAATCTTTCATGTTCATTGTCATAACAAGCTCACCTCAGAACTCTTTTGATGGATATAACAGTTTAAATATTCCTTTAGAATTTCGGGTCTTGCATTCGCCACAAGTTCTTCCGGAAAATCTATTTCTTCTAAAAGCTGCAAAGCATAATCATGAAATCCCACCCAGGCATCTACATGTGCATCGGAATTCACGATAATAGGAACCTGATACTTTTTACACAATTCTAACATCTCATAATAAAACTCTCTTGGATCTCCACGAAAGCCTTTTGGTGACAGGGAAGCATTATTGACTTCTAAGAGAACGTGATACTCTTTTGCTCCAGGAACCAGCTCCTTATATTCCATTGGAAACCTTGCATCATCTGGATGGCTGATAATATTCACATAAGGATTTTTCATTGTATTCAGATATGCTTTGGTATTTCCCGCTTTATCATTCTTTTGATAACACACAGGATGAATACCTGCAATTCCGATGTCCATTTGCGTAAGCAGAGGTTCCGTCATATCCACATGTCCGGCTTCATCCAAAATATTCAGCTCTACGCCATACAATACTGTCATTCCATCCTTCTCTCTTGGCATAACTTTTAGATTCAGAAAATACATTTCTGTACAGCTTCCATTGACCCTAGGCCCATGTTCGGTGATCGCAAACATTTCCAAATTCTTTTTCTGTGCCGCCTCAATCATCTCATTGATCGTGTTGTAAGCATGTCCGCTCGCAATCGTATGGGTGTGCATATCTATTACATCTCTCATTTTTCTCTCCTATTCTCTCAGATCACATATCCCTCTTTTATGTTTTATTGTAACACGATCTTTCCCACGATGCAAAAAATGATTTCCAATTATATACAGGAATTTATTTTTCCCGTCGAACCGCGAACGATCAACCGCGGCTCATATTCTACGCGAAGCCTCGGCGCTGATTTATGAGTTCCTTCCTTCATCAATTCTTTTTGATTACACAACATAGAAACAGCATGCGCCCCCTTTTCCACAATGGAATGTTCAATCGTAGTAAGAGAAATCCCCAAAAGAGACGAGACCAGCGTATTGTCAAAACCACACACAGAAAAATCTTTTGGAATACGATACCCCTTTTTGAGCAATGCATCCATAATACCTATCGCAATAAAATCATTGGTGCCGACAAACACGGTGACGGCATCTTGCGGCATAGACTGAATGTATTCCATAGTAAGTCTATATCCTGTGCCATAATATTTGTTCTCATCCGAAGCGTACTCTTCTTTTTGGGAAGCAAAAATTTCAATGGACGCGGGATCTAGCCCATACTCTTTCCATGCTTCTCTCATCCCTTCCAGTCTGCGCAGACGCGGCACTTCCACAGCATTTAGCGGTGTCGTGACATATGCAATGTGCCTGTGCCCAAGTTCTAACAGGTAATTAGCAAGCAAGTGTCCGGACTTCATACTGTCAAGTTCTAAAAGTTCCATTTTTAAATCGGGATTGTAGTCATTGATTAAAACCATCGGAACCTGCTTATGAATTCTGTTGAGAAAAGTAATCGCTCTCGGTGCATAAGTATAAATCATTCCAAAATAACTGCAGTCCAATGCCATATGCAAATAGTATTCTTCCTGCTCTTTGACCCTATTTGTACAAGCTGTAAGAACATACAGTCCTCTTTTCTGCGCCTCCGCAGTAATCGACTGGATCAATGTCGTATAATATTGTGTCGAAAGCGATGGACAAAAAACCATAATGGTATTCTCTGAAGTGATAAGAGTTCTCTTTTTTCTCGGTTTATAGACGTATCCCATCTGATCTGCCGTCTGTTTTACCAATTGTATCGTCTCTTTTGAAAAATGCATATCTGTTCTTCCACTCAATATCATGGAAACAGCCGACTGGGATACAAAACATGCTTTCGCGATATCTCTCGTCGTCGGTTTCTTTTTCTCCGACATATCAAAATCGCCCCCTTACTATTCAAAAAATAAAATTTAATCAAACTTTGTCATGGATGCACAATTTTCTTTGATTAGTAATCAAAATTCACGATTTAAAGCAAAATAATTGTTTTTTTTACTAATCATTTCTTTGATTAATTATATAATAATTTTGATTAGTAATCAATCATTTTTGTGCATATTGACCTTTGGATTTTTCTGCGTATAATGCAAATTAACAACAAGCACAGCAATCAAATTTACACAAAATATAACAGGAGGAAACGTAAATGAATCAGTCCATTCAATTAGAGCAATATCTCGGAAAACCACTGGAATGTAACTGTGGCCATGAGCATAAGACGTTGCTGAAAAAAATTGATATTTCAAAAGGCGCGTTAGAAAGACTCCCAGCGCTCATCAAAGAATTGGGTTATCAGCACATTTTCGTTGTGTGCGATATCAATACTTGGAAAGCAGCCGGAGAAACCGTAGTGCAACTCTTGGACTCCAACAAAATCGACCACGAATATCTCACGATACAAGATGAGGAGCTCGTTCCAGATGAATGGGCAGTGGGAACCGTAATGACTGCATTTCCAAAACAGACAGATCTGATTCTAGCAGTTGGCTCGGGAACACTCAATGATCTCTGCAAATTCATAAGTTTTCAATTGGGGCTGGATTATATCGTCTGCGCCACCGCTCCATCTATGGATGGATTTGCTTCGATCGGCGCAGCATTAATCACCGATCACGTAAAAACAACCTACGACGCTCACGTTCCAGTAGCGGTAATCGGCGATACCAATGTCCTTGCCCAGGCGCCAATGGACATGATCGTTGCAGGTCTCGGCGATATCCTCGGAAAATATACTTGTCTGCTCGACTGGAAAATGGCTCATCTTATCGAGGATGAATATTATTGTGAAAAAATTGCAGGCATGGTAAAGCAGGCAGTAACGATCGTGGCAGAACAGGGTCCTAAAATCAAAGACAGAGATCCGGATGCTGTACAGTCAATCACAGAAGCGTTGGTACTAACCGGAGTTGCCATGAGTTTTGTCGGCAATTCCCGCCCGGCATCCGGTAGTGAACATCATCTGTCCCATTACTGGGAAATGCAGTTCCAGATGGAGGACAAAAAACCGATTCTGCACGGAATCAAAGTCGGCGTTGGATTGTTAACAGTAATCAACATGTATCAAAAACTGGCCAAAGAAACGCCTGATTTTTCCACATTAAAAAAGAATACTTTCGACGAAGCCGCATGGGAGGCAAAAGTACGCGAATGTTACAAAGATGCCGCAGCCGGAATTATTGCCCTAGAAAAACAATGCGGAAAAAATAACATTGAAAACCGCAATAAACGGCTGGATCGCATAGAAAACGTATGGCAGGAAATGGTTTCTCTGATTCAGACAGAACTTCCTGTATTAGACGATTTAAGACAGATGATGATTGATCTGAACGAACCAGTAAATCCAAATCAACTGGGAATCTCTATGGAACAGGTAAAAGACGCTATTATTCTAGCAAAAGAAGTGCGAAACCGTTTTACAATCCTACAGATTTTATGGGATTTGAACTTACTCGAAAGTTATGCCAACGATATGGCAGCGTATTTTCAAAAATAGAACTTACACACCGACACAAGGTCGGGTGAAATATATAAAAAGGAGAAGAATTATGGGTAAATATGCAATTGGAGTGGATTATGGAACATTATCAGTCAGAGCATTACTGGTGGATATCAAGACCGGAGAAGAAATCACAAGCAGCGTCTATGAGTATCCGCACGGCGTTATGGAAGAGCGCATTCCATCCGGAGCTACTTTAGCACCTGGCTGGGCTTTACAGGATCCACAGGATTATTTGGATGGTTTGATTCAAACCGTAAAAACAGTTGTCACAGAAAAAGAGATTTTCCCAGAAGAAATCGTCGGTATCGGAGTAGATTTTACTTCTTCCACAGTGATGTCTGTGAAAAAGGATAAAACCCCACTATGCCAGTTAAAAGAATTTGAAAATGAGCCTCATGCCTATGTAAAATTATGGAAACATCACGGTGCTGAAAAAGAGGCACAATACATAGATCAAGTCATAAAAGAGCGCGGGGAAACATGGATCGATCTCTACGGCGGCAAAGTCTCCAGTGAATGGATGATTCCAAAAGTGCTAGAAACTCTGCGTTATGCTCCAGAAGTATATAAACAATCAGACCGTATGATGGAAGCATTGGACTGGATTATCTGGCAGATGACTGATGTCGAGACCAGAAGCGCCTGT
The DNA here is from genome assembly GCA_022790905.1 of Lachnospiraceae bacterium. Lineage (GTDB taxonomy): Bacteria > Bacillota > Clostridia > Lachnospirales > Lachnospiraceae > Maccoyibacter. Next base: position 7,604 of record JAAVYC010000191.1, read on the forward strand.
GGTGCAGGTTATAAAGCATTTTACCGCCATGACACTGGATATCCAACAAAAGATTTCTTCAAAGCTCTCGATCCTGCTATGGAAAACTTCATTGAAGAAAAAATGGACGCCCCGATCAAATCCATCGGAGAAGCAGCCGGATATCTCTGCGAATCCATGGCAAGTCAAATGGGTCTGGCTGCCGGAACCCCTGTGGGAACTGGTATCATCGATGCTCATTCCTCCCTTCCTGGATGTGGAATCGGAAAACCGGGCGAGATGATGATTATCGTCGGAACTTCTTCTTGTCATATGATGCTCTCTGAGGTGGAATCCGGTATCGAAGGCGTTGGCGGTCTGGTAAAAGACGGTATCATGCCAGGATATTTTGGCTATGAAGCAGGACAGTGCTGTGTTGGTGATCATTTCGCATGGTTTGTAGACAACTGTGTTCCAGAAAGCTATCATCAAGAAGCAAGAGAAAAAGGAATCTCTGTACATCAGCTTTTGACAGAAAAATTAGACGGCTACAAAGCTGGACAGAGTGGACTGGTTGCTCTTGACTGGTTCAACGGCGTTCGCTCCCCATTGATGGATTTTGATCTCAACGGCTTGATTATGGGTATGAACCTTTTAACAAAACCGGAAGAAATTTATCTCGCACTGATCGAAGCAACTGCTTATGGAACTAGAATGATCATTGATTCCTTTGAAGATGCAGGCGTGAAAGTGGGCTCCATCGTCTTAAGCGGCGGAATCCCTGTAAAGAACAGCATGCTTGTTCAGGTATATTCCGATATCTGCAAACGTGATATCAAAGTCTCAGCCAGCACACAGGCGAGTGCTTTAGGAGCTGCCGTTCTCGGTATCGCAGCCGCACCGGAAGAAGTGACCGGATACAAAAATGCCAATGAAGTCGCACAGGCTCTTGGAAAAATACACGATAAGATCTATACTCCAAACTCGGAAAATACCGTGGTTTACGATAAGCTCTATGATGAATATAAGACATTACATGACTATTTTGGAAAAGGTGCCAATGATGTAATGAAACGTCTGAATAAAATCCGCGAAGAACAGCGCGCAAAATAATATTAGATGATAAATACCATATGATGCACAAATCAGGGGATGCCGCTATGCACATCCCCTGATCTGTATTTTCAGATACAATAAATTTTTCTATAATCTGACGGCGCATACCCTGTTCTCTTTTTAAAAAAGCGCCCCATATATTTGTAATCTCCAAAACCCAGCTGTTCCGCAATCTCCATCACATTTTTATCTGTACTAATCAATAATTTCCTGATCAGATCACTTTTATATTGTCCCACATAATCGATATAAGATCTTCCTATTTCAATATGAAACCTATAACTTAAATAAGTATTGCTGACATAATTCATATTTGCCATATCCGTCAGACTAAATTTTTCATAAGGATGCCATAAGATATAATCCACCGTGTTTGATATGATCTCGGACACCTCATCCGGTACGTATTCTTTTATAAACCGATAAAGACTCAGCAAATATTCCGACACCTCTTTTTCCACTGTTTTCCGCTCCTGAGCTTTCATTAGATATGTTCTTATCTCCTCTTTTTCCAAAAGAAGATTTTCCAGCCACGGATACTTTTCTACCACCTTTTCCTGTATCCCTCGCAGTCCCCGTGCCATCGACAGATCATCAGAATCCGTACTGCTATTCTCTTTAAGGCATCTTTTGAGATACCGTTGTATCACCGATTCTATTTCCTGCTTTTTACCCAGAATACAGGCTGCAACCACATCCTCCCCGAAATCTTTTTTTTGTATAAATCTTTGCTTTATCACAGTTCCCACCCTGCGATATATGTAGGCTATCTTCTCTGCCTCTATCGGTTTTACAAAATAGTCAAAAGCCCCTAATCTCAACCCCTCTCTGGCATATTCAAATTTCGCACATTCGCTCATTAAAACAACACATTGACATAATCTTTCTTTTTGGACAATCTCCAATAGTCGAATTCCGTTCATATGCGGCATCTCGATATCAGAGAATAACAGATCCGCCCTTTCCCTGTGTAAAAATTCCAGTGCCTCCGCACCGTCCGAGGCTTCTGCTATCAGCTCTGTCCTCTGTCCCAGATTCTGCTCCAATATACGACGTATCCAGGCCCTAACCATATTGCAGTCATCCGCTATCACAATTCGCAGCATACACATCACCTTCTTATACAATCTTAATGTAAATAAAAATCTCGCTTCACTGAGTCTCAAAAACTTTCCTATAAATAAAAAAGTCTCTCGCAGCATTTTATACACTACAAAAGACCTCGTTGTCTTAGTCTCTATTTTTAATTTTTTATATTATAACACATCTCCTTCTAATAATCAAACCTCCATGTAAGCATGGCTATTTTTCTTATTGCTTTCAGGAACAAACCTAAAAAGAATCCTCCTTTTGCTAAAAAATATGCGTTTTCAATTTTAACCATACATCTTAAAATAATATCGTCAACAAAATAAAAACTAATTTGCAAAGGTGCAAGCGAGAAACAGGAATGTTCGCCGTGCACCTTTTTTTGTTGAAACAATGAGTACTCAATTGATCACCTAATTAATTTTTAACATTTTTTAGTTACAGGAGGATTCTATTATGACACATGGAGATATTTCATCGAGCGCGGATTGCGTAGGCGTAGCAGTAGTAAACTATAAAATGCCAAGACTTCATACAAAGGCACAAATCATTGATAATTGCCATAAAATCAGCGATTATATCGCTGGATTAAAAACAGGGCTTCCGGGACTCGATCTGGTTATTTTTCCGGAATACAGCACGCATGGCATTATGTATGATTTTGATGAAATGATGGAAAACGCCTGTACGACAGACGGCGAAGAAGTTGCTATTTTTAAAAAAGCATGTATTCAAAATAAGGTCTGGGGTGTATTTTCTCTTACCGGTGAACGCCACGAAGAACATCCAAATAAAGTTCCCTATAATACCTTGATCCTGATCAATGACAAAGGAGAAATCGTACAAAAATATAGAAAAATGATACCATGGACCCCAATTGAAGGCTGGTATCCGGGCGACAAAACATATGTCACCGAGGGACCAAAAGGTCTTAAAATCAGTATGATTATCTGTGATGACGGCAATTATCCTGAAATCTGGAGAGACTGTGCCATGAGAGGCGCAGAATTGGTCATCCGCTGTCAGGGATATATGTATCCGGCAAATCAGGAAGAAATCAACGTGGTACCTGTTATGGCATGGTGCAATAACGTTTACGCAGCCGTTGCCAACGCTGCCGGCTATGACGGTGTATATTCCTATTTTGGCCATTCTTCCATCTGCGGATTTGACGGACATATCATTGGCATTACCGGAACGGAAGAAAACAGCTATCAGTATGCCCAGCTTTCTGTAAACGCTATCCGTGACGCAAGAGCCAACTGGCAGTCTCAGAACCATTTATATAAGCTCCTTCACAGAGGTTACACGGGTACTCTCAACTCCAAAGAAGAGCGTTTTGGAAACCCAGAATGCCAGTTTGAATTCTATCAAAATTGGGTCAATGATCCTGAAGGAACACAGCAAAAAGTGGAGTCTTTCACAAGAAAACTTCCAGGTGTAAAATATGCTCCTATTGAGGGTATCCCATTTGAAGAATAACTCAATTTACATTTTTTCATCTTAATATACTCATTTCGATAGCACCAACCGGTTTTATTTCCCGTTGGTGCTATTAAAATATCAGTGATACGTTTATCTCTGAACACGTCCCGATCCATCTCCTCCAGCTAATCTTTCAACCTCTTCCATTGTCACAAGATTAAAATCTCCCTCTATTGAATGTTTTAAGCAGGAAGCGGCAGTGGCCAATTCAATTGCTCTTTTCATTCGCTCCCCGTTTAAAATCGCCGCAATCAGTCCCGCACCAAAACTGTCACCGCCTCCCACACGATCCACAATATGCAGATCATACTTTTTACTGAAGTAGTACTCTTCCCCATCATAGAGCATCGCAGACCAGCGATTATCATTTGCAGAAAGGGATTCTCTTAATGTAATTGCCACTCTCTCAAATCCAAAACGATCTGCAAGTTGTTTCGCCACATTTTTATAGCCTTCGTGGTGAACAGCGCCTTCCGTAACATTTGTGTTCGGAGCATAAATATTAAAAATATCTGACGCATCTTCCTCATTCGCAATACAGATATTTACATATTTGCAGAGCTCTCCCATAACTCGATTTGCACTTTCTTTGCTCCACAACTTTTTTCGGTAATTTAAGTCACAAGAAATTTTTACTCCCTGTCTCGCCGCTTCCTGACAGGCATCCAGACAGATTTTTGCCACATTTTCGTTTAATGCCGGGGTAATTCCTGTAAAATGAAACCATTTCGCTCCCTGAAAAATCCTCTCCCAATCGAAATCTTCCCCAGAAGCTGTGTAGATCGAGGAACCAATACGATCATAAATCACTTTAGAAGGCCTCTGGGAAGCACCTTTTTCCAGATAATAGACTCCAATTCGCTCTCCGCCACGGACGATGTCGGAAGTGTCCACCCCATATTTTCTCAGCGAATTAATCGCCGTCTGTCCAATTTCATGTTCCGGAAGCTTGGTAACAAATTTTACATCAAATCCATAGTTTGCCAGAGACACCGCCACATTTGCCTCTCCGCCGCCATATGTCGCCTCAAATTTGTCTGCTTGTACAAAACGTTCGTATCCCTCCGGTTCGAGTCTTAACATAATTTCACCAAACGTCACTATTTTCCTTCTCATTTTTCTCTCCTTTTTCTCTATCATTTTATGATTTATTTCTGTACGAATAAAATCGTATACCCTGCTGTCTCATCTTTCAAAGCGATAGAAAGCATTTTCCCATCTTGATACTCCACGCTATCTAAATCAAATTCCAATCCCCGAAATTCCAGATAATTTTTTGCACGATCTAGATAATTCGCACTAATTGTAACGACTTTCCTCTCCTCTCCAAAACTTAACAGGTCATCTAATATTTCCACAACTTTTCCAGATTTCTCATCTCTCTTTGGAAATTGTACATGTAGAATCTCCAATCCCAACATTAATTTTATGGCTTCTTTCGTAAGCCTTGTGATCTCATCAAACTCTCCTTTATCAACAAGTTCACTTTTTACCATCCAGCTTCCCCCACAGGCCAAAATTTTTGGAAAAGCCAGATACTCATTCAGATTTGACGCACTGATTCCACCTGTCGGCATAAACTTCATATTTGTATAGGGCGCGCTCATGGACTTGATCATTTTAAGTCCGCCTGCCGTCTCTGCAGGAAAAAATTTTACTACATCCAATCCCAGCTCAATTGCCTGTTCTACATCACTCGGCCCCGATGTGCCCGGTGTCACTGCAATCCCTTTTTTTACACAGTGTTCCACTACTTTTCTGTTAAACCCTGGACTAACAATAAATTCTGCACCAGCTTTCACAGCAAGATCTACCTGTTCTGTTGTCAACACTGTTCCTGCACCAATGAGCATATCCGGAAATTCTTCTCTCATAATACGGATCGATTCTTCTGCTGCCTCTGTCCGAAACGTCACCTCAGCACAAGGCAGTCCGCCCAGACAGAGCGCCTTTGCAAGCGGCTTTGCATCTTCTGCACGATGTAACGCCACCACTGGCACAATTCCGATTTTTTGAATCTTTTCTAATACCTCATTCATGATTCTCTCCTTTTTCGTTAAAACTTTTTACATGGATTTTTTATTATTCTTCCCAATTTTTAGCGTAGAATCCCTTGAATCTGGCAATAATTATTTTATCTTGGCAATTCTGACCAAACGACATTAATTTGCAATAGGAATATAAATTTGGAGGAAATTATATGCGACAATATGAAACATTAAAAGACAGATGGCTTTTTACAAAAAAGGACATACACAAAATACCCAGTTCTCTTCCCAAAGACTGGGAAGAAATCACTCTTCCACATACCTGGAATAACATAGACGGACAAGACGGCGGAGCAAATTATTACCGCGGAAAGTGCTGGTATGTCACAGAACTGCAGCTTAATATTCCAACAGACGATACTCTTGTCTATCTGGAGTTTCAGGCGGCAAACTCTTCCTGCGAGGTTTTTGTCAACGGAAAAAAAGTGACCGAACACGAAGGAGGCTACAGTATTTTCCGCGTCGACATCACTTCTTATCTCAAAAAAGAGGACAATATTTTATGTGTCTCAGTGGACAATGAACATCAAGATCAAATCTATCCACAGATGGCAGATTTTACCTTCTACGGCGGACTTTATCGGGATGTCCGTCTGATCTACGTCTCCAAAACCCATTTTGACTTGGACTATTATGGCAGTGAAGGAATCACGGCCTCCTCTAAAATCACCGGAGAAAAACAAGCACGTTTAAGCTTATGCGGATATACCAGCAACCCTGAGAAATCCGATCAAATTCTCTTTACAGTTTACGATGCCTCTGAAAATGAAATTGCTGCTGTCTCAAAACCTGCCGAAAGTGCAACAAAAGCCGAATTGCTTTTATCTGACCTTCACCTGTGGCAGGGCACTGAGGATCCGTATCTCTATACCATTCAAGCGGTTATTCTTCGCCACAATGAAGTCCAGGATTTTGTATGTATCCGACACGGTTTTCGCGAATTCCTGGTAAATTCCCAGAAAGGCTTTTTCTTAAATGGAAAACTCACTCCTCTTCGAGGCGTCTCCAGACATCAAGATCATCTGGGACTGGGAAATGCCCTGACCTTTCGGGAACATCTAGAAGACGCAAAGCTGATACAGGAATTAGGGGCAAATACCATTCGATTAGCACACTACCAGCACAGTCAGGAATTTTATGATCTCTGTGATGAGATGGGATTTATCGTATGGGCTGAAATCCCTTTTATCAGTCAGATGAACGAAGATCCAAGGGCACATGAAAATTGTATTCATCAGTTAAAAGAACTGATTCTGCAAAATTATAACCATACTTCCATCTGTTTTTGGGGTATCTCCAACGAGATCACGATTGGCGGAACCGCGCCAAATCTAAACGAAAATCTAAAAGACCTGAACCATTTGGCACACATTTTAGATGACACAAGACTGACTACTATGGCGCAGGTGTCCATGCTTCCTATGGAAGATGAACAGAACCAGATTACCGATATCTTAAGCTACAACCACTACTTTGGCTGGTACAATGGCTCTTATTATGACAACGAAGAATGGTTAGATGCTTTTCATAAACTACACCCAAACCGCGCTCTTGGAATTTCCGAATATGGCTGCGAGGGAATTATTTCTTATCACAATGATGCCCCAAAAGCCGGTGATTACAGCGAGGAATACCAGGCTCTATACCATGAGCACATGGCAAAGATTATCGAAGAACGTCCATGGCTTTGGGCCACCCATATCTGGAATATGTTTGACTTTGGATGCGACGCCAGGGATGAGGGCGGCGTTGCCGGAAGAAATAATAAAGGACTTATCACTTTTGACAGACTGGTAAAAAAAGACAGCTTTTATCTCTATCAGGCATACTGGAGCAAAAAACCAATGATACACATTTGCGGTAAACGCTACACAAAACGAGCAGATGATACGATTACGGTCAAAATATACAGCAATCTCTCTGACATAGAACTCTTTGTGGACGGCGTATCGTTTGAAAAAAAACATAGTTATCGTGTTTTTCATTTTGAAAATGTTCCATTAAAAAATGACTTCACCACGATTACCGCCAAAAGTGATTGTCACAGTGATTCCACCTGCTTTGAAAAAGTGGACAGCCTTTACGAACCTTATATTTTTGTGGAAGACGAATCCACAACTGGTGTAACAAATTGGTTTGAAACTGCAGATTTGAAAAAAGAACGGAAAATGACTTTCCGCAAAGGATTTTATTCCGTGCATGACACCATGGATGATCTTTTGAGTGACGAAGCGGCTTCCGATATTTTAATCAATGCGATGAGTAGTCTTATGAATATGAAAATCAAAAAATCCATGTTACAGATTATGGGCAGAAAAAAACTCATTGACATGACCTCTATCGCACCGTCACACAAAAAAGATGAGATGAAAACGGCGATTGCCTTTATCAATGAAAAATTGCAGGAAATACCAAAAGAAAAGTGATTTTTTCCATTCTCACGTTTCTTCACTTTTGGCATAGGTTAGAAGAAAGAGAAAGAGAAAAAGGAACGATTTATGAAAAGGAAATGTATTTCCATACTTCTCGTTTTCTGTATGATGCTGTCCTTATTCGGATGCGGGAAGTCCCAAAAAGCAGAACTTACGAAGGTGAAATTAAACGAAGTGGCGCATTCTATTTTTTACGCCCCAATGTATGTTGCGATTGAGGAAGGTTATTTTGAAAAAGAGGGAATTGACTTAGAACTCATCACCGGATTCGGCGCTGACAAAACCATGACGGCTGTTCTCTCCGGTGAAGCAGACATCGGTTTCATGGGACCGGAAACTACCGTTTATACCTATAATGAGGGCGCAAACGATAAAGTTATCAACTTTGCTCAACTCACACAAAGAGCCGGTAATTTCCTTGTCGCAAGAGAAAAAATGCCGGAATTTGAATGGAAAGATTTGAAGGGCAAGACCGTTCTGGGCGGCCGGGACGGCGGTATGCCAGAGATGGTTTTTGAATATGTCTTAAAATCAGAAGGTATCGACCCTGCAAAAGACCTGACAATTGACAAAAGTATTGACTTCGGGAGTACTGCCGCAGCTTTTTCCGGCGGAAGCGGGGATTTCTCTGTAGAATTTGAACCGGGCGCTACAAATTTAGAAAAAGAAGGAGACAGCTATGTTGTCGCCTCTCTTGGCGTTGACTCTGGTTATGTTCCGTACACTGCTTTTTCCGCAAAAGAAAGTTATATCGAAAAAAATCCAGAAATTATCCAGAGCTTTACCAATGCACTGCAAAAAGGCATGGATTATGTAAATAAACATTCTGCCAAAGAAATTGCAGAAATTATTGCTCCGCAGTTCAAGGATACTGATAAAGATACCATTTCTACGATCATTGAGCGCTATAAGACACAAGATACCTGGAAATCCAACCTTATCTTCTCCAAAGGCAGTTATAATCTTTTATTAGATATTTTAGAAAGCTCCGATATGCTTTCCGACCGCCCTCCGTACAAAGACTTAGTAACTGATGCCTATGCCAAAGAAGCTGTAAAATAACGCGAACAAAAGTGCGCCTCATACTTTTATTTTACAGGAATTTTCTATACAACAAAAAAGGGGATGTTTTCTCACATCCCCTGAAATTTCAGAATTATCTTTTAAAAAAAGCTCTTGAAAAAATCAACAATTGACTGAAATAGGTCTTTGATCTTAGCTCCAATTCCCTGTCCCGATAAAAGTCCCATCTCATCTAATCTATCATAGACATCCGACGCCTGATTCAGCAACTGATCCCAGTCTAGATCCAGGTCACTGATCTTTTGCAGTAATTCTAAAAGCTGCTTTTTTTGCGATTCGGTCAACGTAATATCAAATTCTTTACAGCCCTTTTCAATGGCTTCATTGATACTTTCCTTATCATCTAAATCATTTTTTACGACTTCCTGTTTGACGTAAGCTATAAATTCCTCAACCTGCGCTTTATCGCCTCCAATGGCATTTGCCAACTCTCCGGTCACGACAAGCTCATTCATCGCCGCATCCAGACTCTCCTTTTTGATCTCCTCTCCGGTCATCTTAGCATACGCTTCTAGAGCCCCGATCAATGCCGCTGTGCCAGATATCGGAGAAGGTCCCGCCACAATGACTTTGGCATCTTCCATACCCGCTGTCGCAAGTGCATTCTTGTACATACTTACCGTACAATAAGAAATATTTTTCGTAGATACCTGTATTCCACTTCCCTTCTTCCCTTCTACAATCAAAACAGAGGACAATGCCCTTGTCCCAATCGTGCTCGATGGAAGATAAGCGTCTAAATACTGATGTTCCATATCGTTCGTTACATAGACTACATCGTAATCCGTAAGATTTGATGAATCGATTCCCATCAGTGCCAAAACTTTTGCCTGCTGCTCCGATGTCAAATCTGCACCGAGCGCCAGATATGGTTTCTCATTCTTCTGCACAACAACATTGTCGTCTTCCTTATCTACTTCAATCTCACCCTGCACTTTTTCTTTTTCCCCAGAATCCTGTGTCACATCTCCCTGTACGGGCGGTTTCTCCTCTACATCATCATCTGAAGAATCTGTTTTCTCTTCCGGTTCTTTTGCAGAAGGTGTCTGCGTGTCATCTGAATCTGTATCCTCTTGCTCCGTCTGCTGTTCATCGGATGGTGTATCCACAGGTTCTAAAGTCTGTCCCTGTGTACTCTCACTGCCAGTCCCTGTCGCAAAAGCAGTCATTGTCATTGTCAGGCCAAGGACCACGATCATCAGAAGACTCAACAGTCTTTTTTGACTTCTCTTCATATTGCAAAACCTCCAATTCCAAAAACAAAGTACTTGTTTCATTCATTCTGACATAGAACCATTCCAAAGTCAAAAATATGAAGCAAATTTAAGGAATTCTTTATCATTTATTTCTATTTCTGTCGATACGGGCCAGACACCAGGAAAGGATCTCACCGTAGACAGTTTCCCGATCTGTCTCATTTAAAATTTCATGACGATCATTCTCATAAAGTTTGCAGGTCAAATCCCATATGCCAGCCTTTTTTAGCTGCATAAACACCTTTTTTACTCCCTCGCCCAAATTGCCAACCGGATCATCTTTGCCAGATATTAAAATTAATGGCAGCTCTTTTGGAATTTTCTCTATATTTTCTGTCTGATTGTCATAGAGAATAGTCTCCATAAGACTATAATACCCATTAATGGTAAACATAAACGTACAGCGCGGCTCTGAATAATAGTGATTGACGATCTCCACCTCTTTTGTCAGCCAGCTATTTTCCGGAAGACTTCCGTCTAAATCAAATTTTTTATAGGGACCGGCAAACGACATTTTTCTCACAAAATCACTTCGATATCTCCACCCATGCACTTTCGCCAACACTCTGCACAAAAACATTCCTGTTCTCATCATAACATCCGGCATCGTCCCTGTTCCGACGATCAGCGCACTGGTCAAACATTCCCCGTGAATCGTCAGATACTTCCGAAGCAAATAAGACCCCATACTGTGTCCCAAAATAAAATAGGGACTTTGTCCATACTGTCCCTGTACTTTTTCCCGCAGAGCGTGAATATCTGACACCATAAGGTCACTGCCATGCTGCTCATGGATAAATCCCCAATCATCCTCTGTCTCAATCGACTGGCCGTGACCGAGATGATCATGCCCCACGACCACAAAACCCTGTTCTGTCAAAAATTCCGCAAATTCTTCATATCTTTCAATGTATTCAATCATCCCATGTATGATCTGGAATACTGCTCTTACCTCCCCAGTATCCGGTATCCATTTTACGGCATGGATCTTTGTCTTCTTGTTAGCAGATAAAAATTCAAATTCTTCCTTTTTTGCCATTCTATCTCCCTAATTCTATTTATATTGAAATACCAGTATCGTGATATCATCTGCCTGCTCTGCGCCTGCTGAAAAATCTCTCAGCTCCATATCCAAATATTTTACCAATTCCTCTGTCTCTAGCGTTCTGACTTCCGGCACTTTCATTTTTTCTAAAAGCTGCTCTTCCCCGAAAAATTCCTGCTTCTCATTCATGGCCTCTGTGACACCGTCTGTATATAGCAAAAACCGCTCTCCCGGTTCTAATTGATATTCATTTTCTGTAAATGGAACCCCAGGTATTCCGGCAAGAATAAAATTCGTCTCTGTCTGTAAATATTCTACTCTCTCATCCGGATAAAAACGAAGCGGAGGATTATGACCCGCATTTGCACATACAAATTTTCCTGTACTCAGTTCCAAAACCCCTAAAAATGCCGTTACGAACATATCTTCCTCATTGGTCTCGCTGATCTCTTTGTTCGTATCCTGCAACACTTCCATCGGAGAATAAGAATTCTTTGCCTTCGTCTTAATCAACGTCTTGACAGTGACCATAAATAGCGCAGCAGGCACCCCTTTTCCGGAGACATCAGCAATTACAAACGCGACATGATCGTCATCAATTTTAAAACAATCGTAGAAATCTCCCCCGACCTCTCTCGCCGGATTCATCGTGGCATAGACAGAGAGTTTTCCTTTTTCTGAGACGGAATCGAATTCTTTTGGCAGCATTCCAGACTGGATCTTAGCCGCAACATCTAATTCTGCCGCTATTCTCGCATTCTCCGCTTTTGTCGCAAGAAGTTCTTCCGTTCTCTCCTCAATCACGGTCTCT
>JAAVYC010000192.1 GCA_022790905.1 Lachnospiraceae bacterium
GCAACCGGACTGTCAATTCCCCCGGAGAGAAGAAGCATCGCTTTTCCATTTGTTCCGACTGGCATTCCGCCCGGTCCCGGAATCTCTGTCGAATAGAGATTGATCTGATTGCGAATTTCTACATGAACCATAATATCCGGATTGTGCACATCCACCTGCATCTGCGGATAGGCATCTAGAATTTTTTCTCCAAGTTTTGCGTTGAGTTCCATAGAGTTCAACGGGTAATTCTTTCTCGCACGCCTTGCATTTACTTTAAAGGTCTGGTTTTTATCCGGATAGACTTTATCTATATAGGAAACAACTTCTTTTGCGAGCGTCTCAAATCCCTCATCCTCTAACATGACAACCGGACAGATTCCAACGATTCCAAATACATGGCTTAGCGCATCCACTACCTCATCAAAATCGTATTCCGACATCGTCTCTACATAGATGCGTCCCTGCTCTTTGCGTACCTGAAATTCTCCTTCCACCTCTTTTAAAGTATGACAAATCTGTGATACCAAAGCATCCTCAAAAAGATGTCTGTTTTTTCCCTTTATTGCAATCTCCGCATATTTGATCAAAAATGATTTATACATAGGATATTCCTTTCATCTAATGCGCCTTATATTTTCTAAGAAACGGCAACAATTCCTCCAAAACCGTGACAGCATAATCTACTTCTTCCACTGTTGTGTGGACAGAAAAACTAAAACGCAGTGTCGCCATCTGCCACTCTCGTGGTATCCCAATTGCTTTTAGTGTTGCACTCACTGCCGGTTTATTCGAAGAGCACGCTGATCCCGCCGATACATAGATTCCCCGCTCCTCCAATGCATGTAAAAGCGCTTCGCTTTTAGCGATCTCCTCAAAGCTGACGCTGACGATATGCGGCGCCGAATCTTCCCCGGTCCTCCCATTCACATGGACGCCTTCTAAACGTTCCAGTCCCTGTAAAAATGCCTGTTTGACCTCATATAGTTTCTCGCGATTTCGTTCTATATCACGGCATATCTCTTCACATGCCACTCCCAGTCCTGCGATTGCAGGAACATTCTCGGTACCGGAACGCTGTCCTTTTTGCTGACCCCCTCCAAAAAGAATCGGTTTGATCTTCGTCTTATCTTTGATATATAAAAATCCGATGCCCTTTGGCCCATGCAGTTTGTGACCACTGACGGAGAGCATGTCCACCTGAAGCTTCTTGGGATATAGTCTCATCTTTCCATAGGATTGAATCGCATCGATATGAAGTAAGGTTTTTGGATTTTTCCTTTTGATCAGAGCCGCCGCTTCCTCAATCGGTTCCACTGCTCCGATCTCATTGTTCACCTGCATAAGAGATACCAGGATGGTATCTTCTCTCACAGAAGCCTCCAATTCATCTAAGGAAATCCGACCTTCACGGTCCACAGACAAATAAGTCACCTCAAATCCCTGTTCTTCCAAAAATTTCACAGGAGCCGCAACGGAGGCATGTTCTATGGCAGTGGTGATCAGATGCTTTCCCGCACGTCGATTTGCCATGGCACTCCCTATGATTGCAAAGTTATTTGATTCCGTTCCGCCTGAGGTAAATACAATCTCTTTGTCTGTTACTTTGAGTGTCTTTGCAATTTTTTCTTTCGCTTCTTTGATATATTTTTCCGCCTGCACACCTTTTAAATGCAAAGAAGATGGATTTCCATAATCTTCCATCATAACTTTCACCATGATATCGCACACCGATTGGTCACACGGTGTGGTGGCAGAGTTATCTAAATATGCTTCCATGGTTCTCACTTCACGCTTTCTCTTTTCATCTCTATTTCCAACATCAGCATACTCATGACCGTAACCGCCGCCGTGTCTGTCCGAAGAATTCTTTTTCCGAGCGAAATTACATCCATATCCTGCCGCGCTAATTCAATTTCCTCCTCCGAAAAACCGCCTTCCGGTCCAATGATAACGCTGATATCCTTTCCTGTCTCAATTCTATTTAAAACTTCTCTCGTCGCCGACATTCCCCGCTCATTTTCATAGGGAACGAGACAATATTCACATTGCCTCGCATATTCTATCGCTTCTCTATAACTCATCACAGAGTGTATCTGCGCAATCCTACTCCTTTTCGCCTGTTTTGCCGCACTTTTCGCAATTGCCTGCCAGCGCTCTCTCTTCTTTTCTTTTTTCTTCTCATCGAGCCTGACAACACAATATTTCATCTCTACCGGGATAATCTCGTACACGCCAAGCTCCACTGCTTTTTGAATCACATATTCCATACGCTCCCCTTTTGGAATCGCCTGAAATAAAAGAATACGATTTGGAAGTTCCGTATCTTCGGCTGTTCTCTCCAAAATCTTTGCTTTTACAGAATCCGCCGTGACTTCTGCGATCTCACAAAAAAAGTCCATTCCTTTTCCATTGCTGATACGGATCTCCTCTCCCGGCCTCATGCGCAACACGTTCCCTATATGTCTCACATCGTCCCCGACAATCGTGACATATTCCTTTTCAATCTGCTCATCTTCCACAAAAAACTGATACATACGTTACTTCTTTCTCGCTGTGATATTGACCCACTCGCCCTGATAATTTGTCTCTAAAATCTCAAATCCGGCATTTATGATTGCCTTTTTTACCTCTTCTTCTTTAAAATCAATGATTCCGGAAGTAATAAAAATCCCATCTTTTTTCAGCCTATCCGGAATTACCGGAGCCATCGGGATAATAACGTCCGCCAAAATATTCGCAACCACAAGATCATACTCGTTTCCGATTTCTTTTTGTAACGCCGTATCATCTATCAGATTCCCTATATAAAAATCCACTTTCGCATCCTGTAAATGATTCACTTTCAGATTTTCTTTTGTGGATACTATACAATCCCTGTCAATATCTGTTCCAACAATCTCTCCCGCTCCTAATTTTAAAGCTACAATGGAAAGAATGCCGCTTCCACATCCGAGATCAAGAACCTTTGCGCCCTCTCTCATGTGTTTGCGAAGCTGACGAATACAAAGCTGCGTCGTCTCATGCTTTCCTGTCCCAAAGGAGACACCCGGGTCGATCTCGATCAAGATCTTATTTTCATCTTCCCTTTTTTTCTTCTCCCAGGTAGGCTTGATTAGGATATCATCAATCGTAAAAGAAGAAAAGAACTGCTTCCAATTGTTTTGCCAGTCAAGATCCTCTGTCTCACTCTCTATGATGGTCCCCTCGCCGATATCTACATAGTGACGCCACTCCTCGATCCCTGCTTTTACCTTTTCCAAAATTTCTTTATCATCCATTCCCTCTTCCACATAAAAGCTAATCAGGCTCGTCCCATCGTCTGCCGGAAGATCCGGCAAAAAGTCGATAAACATTGCAGCCTGATCCTCCCTTGAAAGCGGCACGTGATCCTCAATCTGGATTCCCTCCACGCCCACTTCATCGAGCATAGCGCTCAGATAATCTTCCGCCTCTGTCGTCGTCTTTATCGTAAATTTGTTCCATTTCATACTCTATTCGCCTCACTTGCTCTTCGACATACTTGATGAGTATTTTAGCATAGAATTCCATTTTCTGCAAATACTAGGCGCAGGTTAAGATTTTAAAAGGAGTATCTTATGACATTTGAAGAATTATATCAGAAAGTAATTTTTGCAAAAGCGAACGACAAACCTTTTGATCTCAAAGAGGGCGATTATGACAAAGGACAATTGGATTGTATCCTTCACCCTGAAAACTATCCACTGATCCGAAAAGAGGGGGACTGTGACTGCAAAGATCCCGCCTGTATCTCTGCCTGCATTTTTGATGCCATAAAAATTGAGCACGGCACTGCTGTCATTCACCCGGAACTCTGCGTCGGATGTGCCGAATGTCTCCGCGCCTGCAAAGATCAAAAACTGGATTTTACAAAAGATACGGTAACTGCAATTGAATCTTTAAAAGACACTTCACATTCTGTCTACGCCTTGATGGCACCTGCTTTTATCGGGCAATTTGGAGCTGATGCCACCCCTTCTAAAATCCGAAACTGTCTGAAGCAAATCGGTTTTGCGGGGATGGTGGAAGTCGCCGCCTTTGCCGATATTTTAACTTTAAAAGAATCATTGGAATTTATAGAAAATCATCACACGCCAGAAGATTTTCAATTGACAAGCTGCTGCTGTCCAGTCTGGATCGGAATGATACGAAAAGATTTCAAAAAAATCGTCTCACATCTCCCTGCTTCTGTATCTCCGATGATCGCCTGCGGGCGTATCATAAAAGCCCTGCACCCTGACTGCCGCACTATCTTTATCGGCCCCTGCATGGCGAAAAAAGCGGAAGCAAAGGATCCAGATCTCACCGGCGCCATCGACTGTGTTCTGACCTTTCAAGAACTCGCAGATATGTTCCATGCATTCCAGACGGACTTTTCGGCTGCCGAAGCTGAGACGAAAGAACACTCCTCCACAGCGGGCAGACTCTATGGGCGCGCCGGAGGCGTCAGCAAAGCCGTGGGTGACTGTGTCAAAAGCATTCAACCGGATTACCTTTTTCTCCCAAA
The DNA here is from genome assembly GCA_022790905.1 of Lachnospiraceae bacterium. GTDB lineage: Bacteria > Bacillota > Clostridia > Lachnospirales > Lachnospiraceae > Maccoyibacter. The sequence goes on from JAAVYC010000192.1 coordinate 4,508, forward strand.
AACCGCTTGTGGTGTCAAAGACTGTAAGACGCTGTTAGAACAAATTCTCGCCGGAGAGACAAGGGGTAACTTTTTTGAGGGAATGGCATGTGATGGCGGCTGCGCCGGCGGACCAAAACGCCTTTTGGATATTGACGCTTGTACGACATATGTCAATGAATATGCTGAGCAGTCTCCTTTCGCCACACCCGCAGAAAATCCTTACGTGGCAGACTTAATGGAACGTCTGGGCTTCCACACCGTAGAGGATTTCGTGGAACACAGCGATATTCTCACGCGTTCTCTGTGACAAATTCTATAGACGCCTGACACTTAAAAGGACACTTTCCCTTCTCGGAAAGTGCCCCTATCCCAGTCTCTTCTTTAATACATCATATTCCCGATTGATCTCTTGCAGCGCTTTCGTGTCCCCTGCGAGATTGTCAGGATGATAAATCTTAATCAAATCCTTGTAACGCTTTTTTAGGGCAAGCTCATTGCCGACCCCTTTAAAAAACAATTCGGCATTCACTGCGAGATCATTTCCTCCTGCACCGCAACGATTCTGCGCCTCCTGATAAAAATGTTTCTCTCTCTCTAATTGATCCCTCTCCCCCGCGAGTTTTTTGAGCTCAGTCTCTAAAATATCTCTCTTCATATCCAGGAGTCTTTCTTTTTGTTCTAATCTTCGTTCCTCTGTCTCCCGCTTAAAATAAAACTCTTTTCTCTCGCGTTCAAAAGAACGTTTCTCTTCCTCAAACTCTCTTTTTTCTTTGTCAAAATCTTTTTTCTTTCGCTCTAACTTTACAGTTTCCTGGAAGCACCACTGTCGAAACTGCTCCATCCCCTCTCCCGCGTTTTTCACCTGGTGACTCATTTCTACTCTCCTCTTTTTTTCCAACGGATCTTTGCTAACACCGTTAGAATCAATATCTAGTATCGATAATTACTACATATTGTATCCGATATGCCAGAAAATAGCAAGAATGAATTTATAAACTAGTCTTTCTTTTTCCATAAAAAAGCACCCAAACCCAATGTAAGACTTAGATGCTTTCATCAATCACTCTGTTTTTTATTATAATCTTCCTAACCCTGAGAATGTATTGCGTCATTTCTGGATAAAAGATATAGGCAATACTGGTTCATGCTGATCCCTTCCCGCTTGGAATGTTCGGAAAGCTGCCGGTGCAAGCTTTTGGGAATCCGTAACTTGAACTGCCCGGAATAATCATTCAGCCCATCCGGTCCGGGAATCTCCTGTCCTTCCTCTAGTGCAGCCATAAACCACGCCTTTTTTGCATCTTCCGCATTGTTTACTGCCAATTCCAGGGTTTCTCCGCATGTCATGCACCCCGGCAATTCTGGGAACGTCACAGCATAGCCTCCTTCTTTCTGGTCAGGCACAATCTCCATACGATAAGGCAACCTCATATATTCATTCAGCGTCATCAATATCCCCCTCACTCTCTATTACTTCTTTAACCATTTCCACATATACTTTCTTTATTGGTTCGTGCTTAGGAATCGTAATCGGCCTGCAGCCCTTTTTCCGAAAAGTGCAATGGCTACTGCCGCCTTTTGGCTGGTGCATTTCATAGCCGTAACTTTCCAGCACCTTACACAACTCATGAAAACGCATATCCTTTGACAGGGAGCATATCCTTTCTAATAGTTTATCCCATTTTGACATCAGAATACCTCCTGCAATCATTATAAATGGTGCCATATACGGTGTCAATTAAAATAAGAATAAAATATTATCCTCACTTTCTATTGCCCTATCTATTAATACTTTATTTATAGAAATAATCTCTACACACAAACTTTCTAAAACATTCGTTTTGATTCCATATACTCCCATACCTTTCTCATCCTAAATTTCTTATGGCTATGATTCATATAAATAATAGATAGGGTATTCTTTTATAAATTCCTGCATTTCCTTATCGATCTTCTCAAATGCTTGTTTTGCTCTGTCTTTATCTTCCAATAACACATTTGCCCCAAAAGACATCACTGAATCAGAAGCGGCAGCAATCTTTTTTAATTTCTGAATATCCTGCTCCGTAAGTCTTTCTCTACGTTTTTTTAACTGTAAAATATCGATGATAAAATACGGTTTATCTTTCTCTAATTGCGCTAACTCCAATGCTTCACAGTCCTTATTCTCATCAAAAATAGAAATTAATTTTAACGCAGCCTGTCTTAAATATTTTGCCATGTATTCATTGACATCCGCACCATCTATCTGTTCCTTGATCCTTTCATAATCATAACGATAAAGCTTTTTGATGACATGTGTATCCACATGCTCAAAAAGTGGAATTTTAAAATGTTTTCCCTTTCCGTCTGATACTGCTATTCGAAACATTTTCGTATAAATAGCGTTGCATAAGTCATTCTCTTCATCATTGTCGTGCCGACTTGGTTGACACCAGACAAGGATAAATTTTTAGATTGTCAAAGTATATTGAAAAAAATTCCTGCATATGCTATAACGCCTATAGGCAAAAAGATGTAAGAAGTCCACGTTAACGAAGAAATGAATCCCTCGACCATACTGCAATACAGTCGGGGGATTCTTCTTTTCTTTGTACTTTTTTAATACAGATGGATACAAAGATGCGTAAAACACTTCCTTTTCCTCGCCATCAGGTGACATAAATATTTCAAAATATATGACACCGCCGCCTTTGGAATATATCTCTAAATCAATTAGATCAACAGGATATGTTATCCTTTGTCTTCCTAAATACTCCTGTTTCCCACTTTTGTTTTTCGCCGGATCATCAATGTGCCCCTTTATCTGAACACGCACTTCATCATCAAAA
>JAAVYC010000193.1 GCA_022790905.1 Lachnospiraceae bacterium
GTTCTTTTGTTTGCTGTGATTCTGATTTTTATTGGAATATTTTCCTGGGAACGACCACTTCAATATGTGAAATGGAATAGTATTCTTCCGATAACATGGTTTTTTTTATGGACGGGAGCTTGTATTTCAGACTTTGTGGTGAGTAAATATTTTAAATTTACGGGATATGTATTTTTGTTCGTAGTTGGTTTTTTCTTTTTTGTTTGGAATAATATGGAAAGGCCCAAACAAATTCGCAATGATATGATCCGAGGACTGGAACTGACATTTCCTGTAGTTCTAATTTTCTGTATGTTTTTCCGACAGAAGATAGAAGGGATCTGCTATAACGGAATCTATCATCAGCGCAATGATATGGCATTGTATACGTTGATGATTTTAATTGCATTTTTATCTAAAATTTTTTATTATATGTGCTTTAGCCATTCAAAGGAAAAAGAGAAATGGAATATTTTATATTCTGTGGGGACGACTGCGAGTTTATATCTTCTTTGGCAGACACAGGTAAAGGTCTGTTTTGTTGCGGCAATAGTGGTGATTATTTTATTTTTATATATGCTGCGAAAAGAAAGAAAAGGATATATGAAAAATACAGCAGCATTTGCACTAATTGGCTCAATATTAGCCGTTTTAATCTTGCATATTTCTATCACAAAGTTGCCAGGAGTACTTCATTCAAATTTGGTCTATAAAAAGGATTGTTTTGATACAGTTTATGAAAAGCTTCCGTCGGAAAATGTGGATAGAATTGTATTAAAAAAGACGAGACCTGTCACGGAGATCCACAAAAAAGCGATTTGGAAACATTATATTAGAAAAATGAATTCTTTAGGGAACGAAAATCGTCTTTTGGTACAGGAAAAGCGGACAATGGCTCATAACGGAATTATTGAGATGGCCTACCGATATGGGATTTTTATTTTGATTCCTTATATCGCGTTGCTCTGGATTTGTCTATATCGAGCAATACAGGATGGAGGATATCTGGTGCAGGCAACGGCGCTTTCTTTTGGAATTGTTATGATGACGCAAAATATAGAGCAGCCATTTGCACATCCTCTGTGGATTGTATTCTATCTGGGGATGGGGATTTGGTTTAAAGAAGAAGATAGCGGAAGAAATATGGAGAAAATAGAAAAATATATTTGTGGGGGATTAGAAAAATTGTCGGGAAAAAGGAAGAGGAGGCTACAGTAATGAAAAAAAGAATTTTAAGTATTATTTTAGTGTGCATTTTGTTGCTCAGCTCTGAAGGTATGGTGTATGCTTCAGAGATTACAGCAGGAAAAGAAGTACCGGAAGAGACGCAGTTAAATTTCAGTACAACAGATATTGATACAATTGCTGCGCCAGAGAAAGTGATCTGGGATCAAGTTGTTTTGGATGGAACACAGGTAAGTTTGCAGTGGATTCCGGTTGAGGAGGCAGATGGCTATATTTTATACCGCAGGACAATGTCAGATACGATGTGGAAGGAGTTGGCAGATATTGCGGTCAGTGATGATGATGATGAAAAAGGTGTAGCAGAGTTTACGGATCTTGTGGACTTTGGACAGAGCGAGAGCTATTCTTACCAGATACAGGCATATCAGATTCATCAGGACAGCGATGGGAATGAAGAATATATTTATGGGGAGATGTCTCAGGAGAAGACTGTCACACGCCAAGAGGAGATACAAGTGTTTTCCCAGACACAGATCAAAAGTCAGAAACCTTCAGCGCCAGTGCTTACGATGACAGATTGCCGTTATGATTACGTTAATTTGAGTTGGAAGGCACTTGAACTTCCAAAAGAGGACAGTGGATATTATGTATATAGTCTGGAAAATGGAAAAACAACGATTCTTGCTGAATTTGCAAGAACGGAAAAAGGCTATACAATCTATGGATATACCAACGGAGAGAGAAACGCAGAACCAGAGGGTGAGATTGCAGAATCCTCTTCTTTGGCATATTCTGTAAAGAATGTGGTACACAATAGGCAATATCAGTTCCAGGTAGCGGCCTATGTGGATAAAAGTTCAGCAGAACAAATTGGAGAGGCGTCCAATGTCATAACAGCAACACCTAAATTGCAGGCTCCGCAACTTAAAACAGTCGTGGAAAAGGCACATAATACAGCTGAAATCACTTGGCAGACGACAAAAGACAATCCGGACGGATATGAATTGTATCGAAAAGAGGATGGGGCGTCTTATCAAAAGATTGCTACTGTAAAGACAGGAACCTATACGGATAAGACCTTGACGGTTGGAAAAAAGTATTTTTATAAAGTACGGAGTGTGAAAACGATTTCCAACGGAAATACCATCTATTCGGATGACACGGCAGAAAAAAGTATCAAGACAAAACTTGCAATTACGACGTTAAAAGCGGCGTCTTCCAATTATACCAGTATTAAACTGACTTGGAAAAAAGTTGCCGGAGCAAATAATTATGAACTTTACAGAAGTACATCAAAGGGAGGAAAATATAGTAAATTAGCAGTGATATCAGATGGAAGTACGGTAAAATATACGGATTCCAAATTAAAGACGGGGCAGACTTATTACTATAAACTGCGCGCTTGTTACATATCAGGAAAACAAAAAACATATTCTGTCTATTCCAATATTGACAGTGCAAAGGTTGTGCCGGCGGCTCCAAAGATCAGCGCTGTCTCATCCTCTAATTATCATACATTGAAAATAAAGTGGAGTAAAGTTAGTGGAGCAAATGGCTATGTAGTGTACCGCAGTACCTCGGAAAAGGGAACATACAAAAAGATTGCGACAATTAAAAATGCTAAAACTTTGAATGATACTGATACGAAATTAGATACTGGGAAAAAGTATTATTACAAAATACGTGCTTATCGAATCGTGGGAAAGAATAAAGTATATGGATTATATTCTGAAATAAAGGCAGGTAAACCGGTTCCGGCAAAAGCGAAAGGATTGAAAGCGAAGTCGGTCAATGCCAATAAAATCAAATTGACTTGGAACAAAGTCAGTGGCGCGAAATCTTATACCATATATCGCAGTACTTCAAAAAATGGACAGTATCAAGCGATAAAAACAGGATGTACGAAAACCACTTACACAAATACAAAACTTTCAAACGGCAAAAAATATTATTATAAAGTAGCAGCAGTTCGCGGCAAGACAGTCGGCAAATTGAGTGATGTGGTGACTGCAAAAGCCGTATCTTTGAGTGTGAATAAATCTTCTTTGACTCTTCAAAAAGGCGCCAAAGAGAAAATAAAAGCAACAGTCAGCCCGAAGGCAACTGTGAAATGGTCCACCTCCAATAAAAAGATCGCAAAAGTGAGTTCGGGAGGCACGATCAGGGCTGTGAGCGTGGGAAATGCAAAAATCACTTTAAAAGCAAATGGAGTAACCACAACTGTCTCGGTAAAGGTGATTCCTCCAGCGCCTAAAATGAGTTCTATTTCTTCTGTAAATTATAATACGCTGTCTATTAAATGGAAAAAAGCCAGTGGAGCAGATGGTTATGCCATATACCGGAGTACCTCGAAAAATGGAACATACAAGAAAATTGCAACGATAAAATCAGCGAAAACGCTTAATTATACCGATAAGAAATTGACAACGGGCAAAAAGTATTATTACAAAGTACGTGCGTATCAGACAGTAAAGAAAAAGAAAGTCTGGGGAAAATATTCCTCTGTCAAAGCGGGAACTCCAATTCCATCCAAGGTAAGTGGGGTAAAGGCAACATCAGTGGATGGAAATAAAATCAAGTTAACATGGAATAAAGTCAGCGGCGCGAAATCTTATACGATTTACCGCAGTACCTCGAAAAGCGGTACTTATCAGGCGATAAAAACGGGATGTACATCGGTAAGTTACACCAATTCAAAATTAAAAAATGGTATCACTTACTATTATAAGATAGCGGCAATCCGTGGAAAGATAAGTAGTAAATTATCCGGATATGTATCTGCAAAAGCGGCGACGCTGAGTGTTAGCCAGTCCTCTGTCACAATGCAGCAGGGAATGAGTGTAAAAATAACGGCTAAAGCGACTCCAAAAACGACAGTAAAATGGTCTACTTCCAATAAAAATATAGCAAAAGTATCCTCGGGAGGCACAATTACCGGAGTGGGAGCAGGAAGCGCAAAAGTGTATGCCAAAGCAAATGGCATCACAAAAACGATTACGGTTAAAGTGAAAAAGCGGCTCAATGGAATTGATGTCTCTAAGTGGCAGGGCGATATTGACTTTAATGCAGTAAAAAAAGCCGGAATTGACGTCGTAATGATTCGTGTCTTTAATGGATATTCCAAGGATCCGTATTTTGAGAGTAATTATGCCAAAGCAAAAGCGGCCGGGCTTAACATTGGAGTATATTATTATACCTATGCAAAAAGTATGGAGCAGGCTAGGCAGGATGCGATGACGGTGCTGGGAATTTTAAACGGAAGGAGCCTTCAGTATCCTGTGACTATTGATATGGAAGATGTGAGTCTTTTAGATGGTCTCAGCAATACAGACAGAACCGATATTCTCTGGACATTTTGTAATACAATCAAGCAGAACAGTAACTACAAATATGGCCTTTATGCTAATCTAAACTGGTTGAATAACTATTTTGAAAATCACAGACTCATCGGAATGCCGATCTGGATTGCAAGATATCGCGACCCGTCTCTCGGGCATGGATATACCGGAGCAGGGAATGTATTTATGTGGCAGTACACCAGCCAGGGAACACTTCCTGGAATTAATGGGTATGTAGATATGAATTATGTTTATTAAATTATTATAAAAATGTTACATTTAAAACAGCGCAAAATAACAAGATTTCGTTATGGAGCGCTGTTTTTCTTATCTGATATCTTAATAATGTATTAGGGAAATTCTTACAAATTTTTAAAAGTTATTTACAAAAATAAAAAATATAGTAGAATGAAACGTATAGCGAAAAATGTAGAGCAAAAAAGAAATTTGGAGGAATCAGACATGCGAATAAGAAGATGGATAGCAGGGCTATTGTGTATTTGCCTGTTGTGTACATCGGATGCATTTGCGGTACAGGCAGCTTCGCTGGATACAACAAGTGCGAACAGTCAGAAACAGGAGTTATCGACAGATGAGTTAGAGAAAGCGGAAGAGGTTTTGCAAAACAAAACGTCGGAAGAAGAGCAACAAGGTGGAACAGATAACAGTGAAGAGAAGAAATCGGATCCCGTTGATGATATGGACAGTTCTGATAAAAAAGATTCCAATGTGGATTCAGACAAAAAAAGTGCAGATTCCAAACAGGAAGAATCGTTGACGGAAGAACCACAGGAATTCCAAGAGGCTCCTCTGATTAATTATGCGGTGATTGATCAGCCATACATAGAAACACCTGGGGAGCAGACAGTTGTTGTCGGAATTGGGGATGAAAATACAGCAATTGAAAAAGCCGTATTAGAATATAAAAACAGAACTACCGGAGAAATTTTCAGGGAAGAGGTAAAAAAAATACTGGAAAATGCTATGATGTTTCAGATGAATTTTCCAGATAAGCGGAGTACAGGCATTTATGAATTATCCGCCGTTACCTATGTGACAGATGGAGTAGAATACAGGACAGAATTTGCTACGGCTGGAATGGAGATGGTTTTTGGTGTCAACAAAGAAATAGATTCTAATCCTGATGGTGTAGTGATTGGGGAAGAGGAGATTGACATCGATGTTGTGACAATCGATGAAAATGGAAATACAACATCTCAAAATAACATTGAAGAGGCAATCGATGAGGTACAGGCGGAAAATGGTTTAAATAAATTTTCTAAATCTTATGGCGCTAAAAATGGAAATATTGTGGTGATGTTAGATCCGGGACACGATGCAACCCATCAAGGAGCAAGTGGAAATGGACTGAAAGAAGAAATTTTAAATCTAAAAATTGCCCAGTTTTGTAAAACGGAACTAGAGACATATGCGGGCGTTACCGTAGATATGACGAGAGATGGTGAGGCATGTCCTTATAGCGGAACCAGTTCATCGGACTGTAATTTCAGGCGTGTGGAGTATGCAAAAAAGATGAAAGCAGATATCTATGTCAGTATCCACAACAATTCTGGTCCAAGCTCGGCAAACGGAGCGGAGGTCTATTATCCGAATACTAGTTATAATACCGCAGTCAGCAATGCGGGAAAAGATGCCGCGCAAAAAATATTAGACCAGCTTGAAGCGCTGGGATTAGAAGCACGCGGAATTAAAATTCGTAATTCTGAGAATGGAACGCTCTATCCAGATGGCAATATTGCTGATTATTATGGAGTGATCAAAAATTGTAAAAAGGCGGGAATACCGGCAATTATTGTCGAACATGCATTTTTGACATCTTCTACGGATGCAGCTTTTTTAAACAGCGATGCAAAGCTGAAAAAATTGGGTATTGCGGATGCCACGGGAATAGCGAAACATTTCGGGTTGAAGAAGAAAAATACGTTACCTCCTCCGGCGAAACCGGCAAAGGCAACAATTACGTCAGCAAGATCCACTGGTAATAGGACAATATCATTAAAATGGACGCAGGTAAAGAATGCATCCGGATATGGGATTTATCGAAGCACGCAAAAAGATGGAGATTATGAAAGAATTGCTACGGTAAAAAGTGGAAGTACTCTTACTTATAAAGACAAAGGTGTAGAGGCAGAAAAGATTTATTATTATAAGGTCAAGACGAGAGCCACGGGTAACGGTCAGCACAGTTATAGCGGATACAGTAATGTGAAATCCACGAAAACAATAAAAAATACATCTATTACCTCCACAAAATCTGTAGGAGATAAAAATCTTGAGATAAAATGGAAAAAGAAGTCTGGAGCAAATGGTTATTATCTTTATCGCAGTCTTTCCAAAGATAAAGATTATCAGAAAATAGCGACAATTGAAAAAGGAGATGTTGTATCTTACAAAGACAGTGGTTTAACAGCAGGAAAGACTTATTACTATAAGATAAAATCGCGTAATAAAGGAGATGGAGCGTCGGGATATAGTAATTACAGCAAAGTATTCACCGGAAAAACGGTGGCAAAACCGAGCATTTCTTATGTGAAATCTACGGCGAATAAAAGGCTGGAGGTTTCTTGGAAAGAAGTGAGCGGGGCGAATGGTTACTATCTTTATCGAAGTACAGCGGAAAAAGGAACTTATCAGAGAATTGCCACGATCAGCGGAAAAAGCACTACAAAATATGCCGATAAGGATATTGAAATAGGAAAGACTTATTATTATAAAATGAAGGCCAGAAACAAGGTCAATGGTATCACCGGCTATAGCAGTTACAGTAAAGTAAGGTATGGAAAGACGGTAGTGGATACAGATATTCTCTCAGTTACCTCTAAAAGTTCCACAAAACTTAGGCTGAATTGGAAGGCAGTGAGCGGGGCAAATGGTTATTATATTTATCGAAGTACATCCAAGGACAAAGGTTATAAAAAGATAACAACGGTAAGCGGAAAAAATATCGTGGAATATATAGATTCTTCTTTAAAAACAGGAGAGACTTACTATTACAAAATTAAGACACGCAATAAAGTCAATGGAAGTACTGGATATAGCAGCTATAGTAACATTCTGTCTGGAAAGACTTTGGCAAAGACAGAGATTACTTCACTAAAATATAGTAAAAGTGGAGTAAAGGTGAGTTGGAAAAAAGTAAGTGGAGCGAACGGTTATAATATTCGTCGTTCTAGTGCAAAGAATGGATCGTATAGCAAAATAGCAAGTGTTACATCTGGCGATACCGTTTCCTATCAGGACAAAACCACGGAAGCGGGAAAGACTTATTATTACCAGGTAGAGGCTATGAATACCGTCAAGGGTAAAAAAGGTTACAGTGGTTATTGTTCCGCAAAATCCGTGACAACCGGCACCGCGATTATGGGAGCAAGTGAGGTATCAGTCAAACAAATGGTTGCCTATTATAATCGTTCCGGAAAGAAATACCCTTCTTCTGTTTACACATCCAAGGGTGCGGGCAATATCACGACATTTTGTAATATTGTCATGCAGGAAGCCGCGGCAGAAGGTGTAAGGGCAGATGTTGTATTTGCGCAGATATGTCATGAGACCGGATTTTTGCAGTTCGGCGGAGATGTGAAAGCGGAACAATGCAATTTTGCGGGGCTTGGCGCTACTGGAAATGGAGTATCGGGAGAAGTTTTCCCAAATGTAAGAACGGGAATCCGCGCTCAGGTGCAGCATTTAAAGGCTTATGCTTCTAAGCAGCCTCTCAATCAGGCATGTGTAGACAAGAGATTTTCTTATGTGACAAGAGAATCAGCTCCATATGTAGAGTGGCTTGGAATCCAGGAAAATCCATATGGAAAAGGATGGGCGGCATCCAAAAATTATGGATATAATTTAATGAATATTGTAAAAGTTATGCAAACCATGTAAAATGTAGGACAGCAGAAGCAAAAGCTCTGCTGTCTTTTTTCTTGTATAGGAACTTCCTTTGGGATTCCTATATAAGAAATAACATCATGCGAAATGCACTTTTGTGTCAGGAAGGAGATCGAATGAAAAGAAATAAAATAACTGCATTGACGCTTGCTGTGATTATTGCAATGCTTTTATTCCTCAATTTTTTATTGGGAGAAAAAACGAAAGGTGAATGGGAAATTACGCAATATGGAAATCCAGAAGAAAATCAACGGATGTTTTACACGATAACAGATAGAAAGGGTCACTTAGTTGTAATAGATGGAGGATGGACAGAGAATGCGGAGGAGGTTCGTTCTGTTATTACGGCAAAGGGCGGCCATGTCGATGCATGGATTCTGACACATCCGCATCAAGACCATATCGCGGCGTTTATGGATATTTACGACAAACCAGGGAGAATCAAAATAGATCGCATTTATGCTGTAGATATGCCGGCAGTAGAGCTCTGCAGGGAAAATGCGTCTTGGGATGAATTTGGAACTTACGAGCGCTTTTTACAGATGGAGATACCACAGTTGGATTATGTACATTCTGGTGATGAGTGGAAGATTGGAAATTTGAAATTTGAAGTTTTAAGCGCATATGAAGACCAAGTAGATCAGATGAGCAATGACCTGTTAAACGATGGTTCTATGATGTTTCGTGTCACAGGAGAGAGCGAAAGTATGCTGTTTTGTGCTGATGTTGGGAAATCTATGAGTGACTATCTGGTAAAAGAGTATGGAGAGGAATTAAAGTCGGACTATCTTCAAATGGGTCATCACGGAAATGGGGGATTGAAACGAGATTTTTACGAGTTAGTATCTCCTAAAATCGCATTTTTTGATGCTCCAAATTGGTTGTTTTATGATGAAGCAGGTCATTATACGACACCGAAGAACCGCAAAATTATGGAGAAACTTGGGAGTGAGATAAAAAATTATGAGTCCGCGCCAAATCGTATTATTTTAAAATAAAGAAATTGAGTTAAACTATATGGTATGCTATAATTTTTGTCTGGAGAGGTAAATCATGTTAAATTATAATTTTGTAACGGAATGTGTGCGTTTTCAATTGTATAAAGAAAATACCATAATTTTTAACGGATGGTTTCGGGAAGATAATCCCGATGAGCGCACATTGGAATGTTATTTGGATCAGGAGAGGCTGAACTGTTCTCAGAGAACAGTAAAAGGCTCTGAGGTGCGTCAAAAATATTCCGAATACCAGGCAGAAGTCAATGAGGAACAGATTCTCTTGGTCGATTTGCCGACAGATTGGGAAGAGAGAAAGAAATTATTTTTATATACCTGTAATGGTGTAAAACGAAAAATGTCTTATTCGGCCTCGATCAGACAATTAAAAAAGATCAAAAATGGTGTGGATTATTATATTGAAATGCAGAGGTTAGAGGGGGACAGTCAGTTGTTGCTCTCTGGCTGGTGCGTGGCAGGCGCTTTGGTTAAGATCATGCTCAGAGGGAAAAACGGAAGAGAACTTCCGATCAAAATAAAACGCAGTTACAGAAAGGATATTGCGGGACTTTTTGCGGAATTAGATACAGAATATCAGGCAGGCTTTCAGCTAACAGCGGATATTTCGAGGGAAAAACATCTGGAGGTCTGTTTTCAGGCTGGCAGTAAAAAGTCAGTTTACCGGATGAAAAGAAGTCAGTTGAAAAAAGGCAGAGGAAGAGCCGACGGAGTATCAATCTTAAAAAAGGCGGCTTTTTATTATGAACGTCATGGAATGGAGGCGACGCTGTTAAAAATCCGATCAAAACTTTTCAGAAATGAAAAAGTGCTCTACGAAGATTGGAGGAAACGCCGCAGTATAACGAAAGAGGAACTTGAGAGACAGAGAGAAGAAAAATTTTCTTATTCTCCAAAATTCAGCATTGTTATACCACTTTATCGGACCAAGAAAAGTTATTTGAGAGAGCTGTTAGAGTCTGTACAGAGACAGACTTATGGAAATTGGGAGCTCTGCCTCGCAGATGGAAGCGGGAAAGATTTCTTGTTAGAACCCCTCGTATCAGAATATGCAAAAGGGGATCAGAGGATTCGTTATCGAGCGTTAGAGGAAAATCTTGGAATTTCTGAGAATACAAACAAAGCCATGGATATGGCGAAAGGAGATTTTTTCATATTTGCAGACCATGATGATCTCTTATCACCGGATGCGCTCTATGAATGTGCAAAAGCTTTAAATCAGGACGGTGAAATTGAAGTGCTCTATTCTGATGAAGATAAAATAGACACGGATGGCCAAAAATATTTTGAGCCGCATTTTAAATCGGATCTGAATATTGATCTTTTGTGCAGTATGAATTATATCTGCCATTTATTCGTCGTAAAAAAAACATTAATAGAAAAGAGTGGGGTGCTTCGCAGTGAGTTTGACGGGGCACAGGATCATGATTTTATCCTGCGCTGCGTGGAGGTGGCAAAAAAGGTCTACCACATTCCCCGAGTACTCTATCATTGGAGGTGCCATTTGAATTCTACGGCTGCAAATCCTGAGAGTAAGCTCTATGCATTTGAGGCTGGGAGGAAAGCTGTTGAAGAACATTATCACAGAATGGGGATTCCTGCGATTGTAGAACATGCCAAAACCTATGGGATGTTTCGTACAAAATATCATTGGGAAGAGCAGCCCCTTATCTCCATTATCATACCGAATAAAGATCATATAGATGATTTAAAAAAGTGTATGGATTCGGTTTTAAAAAAATCTTCTTATCAAAATTTTGAATTTGTCATTGTAGAAAATAACAGTTCCGAGAAGGAAACGTTTGCCTACTATAAAAAGATAGAGTCAGAGCGGATTCATATCGTCTATTATGAGGGTGAATTTAATTTTGCAAAAATTAATAATATAGGTGTAAAACATGCAAAAGGAGAGTATCTTTTGCTTCTAAATAACGATACGGAAATGATTGGAGAACACTGTCTAGAAGAATTACTTTATCCGTGTATGCGAGAAGACGTTGGAGTTGTCGGGGCGAGACTTTATTATGAGGATGATACCGTACAGCATGGTGGAGTGATTATTGGATTTGGCGGAATGGCAGGCCATGCTTTCATTGGACAGTCCAGATATGAGGCAGGGTATTTTTCTAGAAGTATCTGTACGCAGGATTTATCAGCTGTGACTGCGGCATGTCTGATGACAAAAAAGAGTATTTTTGAGGCGGCAGGCGGTTTGACGGAGGAATTTGTTGTTGCCTTAAATGATATTGATTACTGTCTGAAAGTAAGGGCGCTGGGAAAACTTGTGGTTTATAATCCTTACGCAGAATTATATCACTATGAATCGAAATCCAGGGGATTGGAAGATACACCGGAGAAAGTAGAGAGATTTCAACGTGAAGTAGCGCTTTTTAACAGGCGATGGGATGAGATTTTAAAAAACGGAGACCCTTATTATAATCGGAATTTAACTTTGAATAAAGCTGATTTTTCGTTGAGAGTATAGGAAGTGAGATTGTGGAAGAGAAAGGGACAAAATCAGTAAAACAAAATATGATATGGAATACAGCGGGCTCTTTGATCTATTATTTTTGTCAATGGCTGATGTCTGTATTAATTGTGAGGATTTCGGGATTTGCGGATGCAGGTATTCTATCATTGGCACTGAGTGTGACAGCTGCTCCGGCGATTGTAGGATTATTTAATATCAGAAGTTACCAGGTATCCGATATTGAAGGACAATATTCAGATGAAGTTTATATCCGGTCTAGAATTTATACAAGTGTGTTGGCATATCTGACCTGTATCGGCGTCGTTCTTATCAATGGATATCCGATGAAAAAGGCAGTGGTTATCTTAATGTTCATGTTTTTTAAGATTTCCGAGGGATTTGCAGATGTCTACTATGGAATTGATCAGAAGAGGGAACGGATGGACTATGCAGGAATCTCTCTGAGTGTCCGTGGAATCGGGACATTGATTTTGTTTTTCGGAGTCTTTTTGCTGACAGAAAATCTTTTGCTCAGTATTGTTGCGATGACTATTTTTTCTTTTCTCGTTGTTTTTCTCTATGACAGAAAAGTTGCAGGAGTAAAAAAGGAAAGAGAAGAAAAGAGAGCAAATATTGCAACTCTGGTAAAAAGTCTGTTATGGGTCTGTTTTCCGCTGGCAGTTGTGGCATTTTTAAATAATCTTTCAATTTCTGTGCCAAGGCTCTTTTTGGAGCGGTATTATGGAGAGGAGATTATGGGAATCTATTCCTCCGTCTCATCTCCGACCACAGTGATTCAACTTGCGGCAATGACATTATTTGCTCCATTGATTCCACCTTTGACAGCAGAATATCACAAAAGAAATAAAAAAAATTTCATGAAAATGATCGGGCAATTTTTCTTACTGATTGCAGTGCTTACCATGATCTGTCTCATTGGCGGGAAGTTATTTGCACGTTGGGGACTGGTGCTGTTGTTTGGTGCCGAGATTGAACCGTATGTCTATTTGTTTTTTCCAGTGGTATTGATTGCAGTTCTTATTGCCTTAAATGCGAGTTTGTTTAGTATCTGTACATTGATGCGTGAGATTAAAACGCAATATTTGATAGGTTTTGCAGGAATTATAGGAGCTTTACTTTTATCTGTCACAGAAGTAAAAACAGATTCTATGATAGGAGTCAACTGGGCCATGATAGGAACGTTATTGATACAGATTGTGATCCAGCTTGGACTGATTGGAAAAAATTTAAAGAACATGTAGAGGAGAGATAAATCGTTTATGATGCGAGTGTATATATGTCCTGAATGCGGGTGGATTCGGACGGTATCGAGAAGAAAAAATGTAGAATGTTACAAATGTAATTGTAAACAGATGACATCATCAAAACTTACTTATGTGGAATATGCGCAAATGGATGAACAAAAGAGAAGAGATTATGCGGAAAGTTGGCTGTACATACATA
Source organism: Lachnospiraceae bacterium (assembly GCA_022790905.1). Lineage (GTDB taxonomy): Bacteria > Bacillota > Clostridia > Lachnospirales > Lachnospiraceae > Maccoyibacter. Next base: position 13,356 of record JAAVYC010000193.1, read on the forward strand.
ATCGAAAGAAAGGCAGTTGATGCGCTATGAAGATCACACCTTATAAAATAATCAAAGGGATCCGGTATTTAAAACACTATGGACCAAAGGCGTTTTTTGCGCGTTTGCAAGATAAAATGGAACCCGACAAAGTTCCCTATGCCCCGTGGTTTGAACATCACAGAGCGGATGAAGCAACTTTAAGAAAGCAGAGAAAAGAGAGTGAAAGATTCAAAATTCAACCTAAAATCAGTATTGTAGTGCCGTGTTATAAGACGCCGGAACGGTATCTCATAGAGATGATGGATTCTGTGAGGGAACAGTCTTATTCAAATTGGGAATTATGTCTTGCCGATGCGACACCTTCTAGCGAAGTGGAAAAAGCGGTTTGTTCTTACCTAGAACAAGAGAAAGAGGAGCGAATTGTTTACCGGCATTTGGAAGAGAATCTTGGAATTGCAGGCAATACGAATGTCGGATTAGAGAACGCTTCGGGCGATTGGGTTGCGCTGTTAGATCACGATGATCTCTTAGCAAAAGATGCCTTGTTTGAGATTGTAAAAAAGATCAATGAAGATGAGAGATATGGAGCCGTCTATACGGATGAAGATAAAATAGAGGAACAAAAAGGAGAGTTGGTTCATTCACAGCCCCATTTTAAGCCGGATTTCAGCATTGATCTGCTCCGATCCAATAACTATATCACGCATTTTTTTTGTGTGAAAAAATCCATTGTAGAGCAGCAGGGAGGATTTCGCAGTGAGTTTGAGGGGGCACAAGACTATGATTTTATTTTGAGGTGCACGGAATCAACGTTGGTTGGACATGTACCAAGGATCCTCTATCACTGGCGGTTGCACAGCAGTTCGACGGCGGACAATCCTCTGAGCAAACGCTATGCCTATGATGCGGGACAGCGTGCGATTGAACAGCATTTGAAGCGATGTGGTGAGGAAGGGGAAGTCTCACAGTTAAAATTTTTCGGATTTTACCAGGTAACATATAAGACGAAAGGTACGCCATTGATCTCCATTGTCATACCGAATAAAGACGAGACAAAAACGTTGCAAAGATGCATAGAATCACTTCAACAGACAGATTACACAAATTATGAAGTGATTATTGTAGAAAATAACAGTGTATCAGAAGAAATTTTTGCCTATTATGGGAAACTATGCGGTGAGGATTACAGAGAGGGCCGTATGTGTCTCTCCTGTTCCGGAACCCTGCCTGGAGGACAAAGTGTACAAGTAGTGACATGGAAAGGGGATTTTAATTATTCTGCGATCAATAATTTTGGTGTTTCTTTTGCAAAAGGGACATATATCGCATTTTTAAATAATGATATTGAGGTTCTCACGAGGGACTGGGCAGAACGGCTTTTGGGCAATTGTCAAAGAGAAAGAGTCGGTATTGTAGGAACTAGACTTTACTACCCTGACAATACTTACCAGCACGCAGGAATTGTGGTTGGCATTGATGGAATCGCTGCAAATATGTATCCTGGTATGCGAAGAGAACGAGAGGGATATCTCCATAAAGCGGCTTTACAGCTCAACTACAGCGCTGTGACGGCAGCATTTTTGATGGTGAAGAGGAGTGTGTTTGAAAAAATCGGTGGATTTGAAGAAAAGCTGGCCGTTGCTTTTAATGATGTGGATTTGTGTTTGAGGGCGAGAGAAGCTGGTTATCTAGTAGTCTATGATCCCTATGTGGAGGCCTATCATTACGAATCCAAGTCCAGAGGAAAAGAGGACACAAAGGAGAAAATCAAACGATTTGAAGGGGAAATCGAGTTTTTCCGCACACGTTGGATTTCATTTCTCAAAAAAGGGGATCCCTATTATAATCCGAACTTTTCGTTAAAAAAGTGCAATTATGCGTTAAAACCATACAAAGACTGAGAGTATTTTCATAAAAAGTTAAGAAAGTCCGGATTGTCCAATAGATGGAAAAATGGTACTATAACATTATCCGTAATGAGTGTTGTTGAATGAAAATGTAGACAGAAGTGTGGCTTTGAGGAAGAACTATGTATCGAAAAGAAAAAAGAAGCTGGGTGAAACATATTGATTTTACGATTGTCGATATGATTGCATTGCAGCTTGCATATATAATTTCATATTTTATCCATACGGGAAGACCTTTTGCAGATTTGCCGTATATCAATGAATATTATGGAAGAATGGCAATCATTATCATCATGGTAGATATTTGCATTGTATTTTTCTTTGAGCCATATACGGGAATTTTGCGCAGAAACAGAGTCCAGGAGTTAAAGGCTGTTTTTATCCACTCTGTCTTAATTTTTGGTGCCATTTTAATTTATATGTGGGGTACAAAACAGTCGAGTATTTATTCCAGACAAGTAATTTTTGTCTTTTGGGCGATGTCTGTGATTCTGGGATATTTTTTCCGATGTCTGCTAAAAATTTATGTCCGGCAAAAAATGATCTCTGGAAGAAATATGGCAAAAATGCTGATTGTTACGGAAAAGAGCCGGGCACAGGATTGTGTCAGGGATTTTACAAGAACCTATTATAAAGAATTTGAAGTCATTGGATTGATTATTATGGACGAAATGTGCACAGGGGAAACGGTGCAGGGAATTTCGGTTGTCGCTTCAGATGAGGATTGTATGGAATATATGAGGACGAACGTTGTGGATGAAGTATTTCTAGATCTAAGAGGCAAGGGAGAAGTTCTGATGGAAGAACTTTTAGAGCTTGGAATTACAGTTCACCGCAATTTGATAAAAGTCACAGAATTGCCGGCGAATCGAATGGTGGAGCGCTATGGTACGTATATGGTTTTGACGGAATCTATGAGGATAGCCACAGAAAAGCAGTTATTTTTCAAACGTCTGCTGGATATTTTGGGAAGTTTAGTGGGACTTCTTTTTACAGGGATTGCATTTCTTATTTTTGCACCGATTGTCAAAATTCAATCTCCAGGACCGATCTTTTATTCTCAGACTCGTATTGGAAGAAATGGGCGGAAATTTAAGTTTTATAAATTCCGCACGATGGTAACGAATGCGGACGAGCTGAAAAAAGAGCTGTTGGAACAAAATGAGATGGAAGGCTTGATGTTTAAGATGGAGGATGATCCCAGAGTTTTTGGGATTGGGAAATTTATGAGAAAGTTTTCTATTGACGAATTGCCGCAATTTTGGAATGTCTTAAAAGGAGATATGAGCCTTGTTGGGACAAGACCTCCGACAGAGGAAGAGTTTGAACAGTATGAGAGACATCACAAAGCGAGACTTGGAATCCGACCGGGATTAACAGGAATGTGGCAGGTCAGTGGGCGCAGTGATATTAAAAATTTTGAGGAAGTTGTTGCTTTGGATACCAAATATATTGTAAATTGGTCGTTGGGATTAGATGTCAAAATTTTATTAAAAACCGTGGGTGTTGTATTTACAGGAAGAGGGTCGTCATGACAGATATTTCGATAGCTATTGTAGCATTTAATAATGAAGAAGATGTGAGAAATGCGGTATGTTCCATACAGGAACATACCGCAAAAATCATTTCCAAGAAAATATATATTATAGATAATAGTACTCAAAAAAATCATCTAAAGACGTTGCAAAGTGAAGAAATTGTCTATATCAAAACAGAGAGAAATCTTGGGTTTGGAGCAGGACATAATCTAATTTTACGGGAGCTGGATTCTGTGTATCACGCGATTATCAATCCGGATATTTTATTGAGAGAAGACAGTCTTTTCATTTTGAAAGAATTTGTGGAAAGAGAAAATGCAATGATGGCAGTTCCGAAAATTTTAGATGAAGATGGAACGTTACAGAAATCTTATCGCAGGGATATTACATTTGTAGATCTTATTTTTCGACGTCTGCCAGGCTCTTTTGGGAGAAAGCGGAAAGCACATCATACGATGCAGGATATGGATTTTACGAAACCATTTTCGGTACCATTTGCCCACGGATGTTTTTATCTGATTCGCACAGAGATTTTTTTGGAGCTTAACGGGTTCGATCCCCGCTTTTTTCTCTATATGGAGGACGCAGATCTTTGCAGAAGAGTTCATGAAAAAGGGAAGCTACTCTATTGTCCGGACACTGTTGTGATTCATAAGTGGGAAAAAGGATCGTCCAAAAGTAAAAAATTGTTTTGGATCCATATTCGCTCCATGTGTTCTTATTTTAAAAAGTGGGGGTGGAAGCTGTGGTAGAAACAGATAGAATTTCAGTTGTTGTTGTGACTTATAATGGAGAGGCATATCTCACAGAACAGCTTACATCTATTTTAGAAAATTTAAGAGAACAGGACGAAGTAATTGTTTCTGATGATGGTTCGAAAGATAAAACTTTAGAAATTATACAAAATTATACGGAACTCGACTGTCGTGTTCGGTTTGTAGAAGGGCCACATCAGGGAGTTAAGAAAAATGTAGAATATGCTTTAAGACAATGTAACGGTGAATATATTTTTCTTGCGGACCAGGATGATATCTGGATGCCGGATAAGATAAAAGAGGTCATGGAAGTGTTTGAAAAAGAAAACTGTCATCTTGTGATCCACGATGCGAGAGTGATTCAGGGAAGAGAACGGGATGATTTTGTGTTACCTTCTTTTATGGAATTTCGTAGTGCGAAAGCCGGCATATGGAAAAATATTATAAAAAACAGTTATATTGGTTGCTGCATGGCGTTTCGTGCGTCATTAAAGGAGAGAGTGATTCCAATTCCGCCGGACATCGAAATGCACGATCAGTGGATTGGAATTTTGAACGATTATTATTATGGGGATTCTGTGTTTTTGAAAAAACCGTTGATTTTGTATCGCAGACATGGTGAGAATAGTTCAGAAATGACCCGCTATGGGATGGGGAGAATGATCCGCAATCGCATTGTTTTTTGTATTCGATTTTTACAAAAAATCTTCAAAATTCATAAAAGAATGGGCAAGTTTTAATAAAAATTTAAGAAAAATGACAGTTGTCCTCTATAACAATATATTGTATGATAGATAAGGAATTTGCATAAAAAACAATGGAGAAACAATAGAGATGAGCAGAGAAGATGTAAGAAGAGGTGGCTCCCAAAGCCGAGGAAACGGGAATAGGAGTTCTCAGAGTCAGAGAAATGGGAGCAGAAGTGTCCAAAGTCAGGGAAATCATTATAGGAGTCCCCAGAATCAGGGAAAGAGACGTGTGAACAAAAAGAAGAAACGCAAGAGAAAAATTATACTTTTTGCGCTGGAAATTATCGTATTACTAATCTTGCTCCTGTTAGTGTTTGTCTGGTTAAAATTGGGAAAAATAGATGTCAATAAGTTAAATGAGAGCAAGATGATTATCAACGATTTAAAAAGCGATGATGGTTACACGTCCATTGCCATTTTTGGTTTGGACAACCGTTCTAATGGAAAGTTATCGAGAGGTAACAGTGATGTCATTATGATTGCAAGTATCAATGATGAGACAAAAGAGGTAAAACTTTGTTCTGTTTTCCGTGATACTTATTTAGACCGTGGGAATGAGTCCTATGGAAAGGCGAATGCGGCATATTCCAAGGGCGGGCCGGAGCAGGCGATTTCTATGTTAAATAAGAATTTAGATCTTGGAATTAAAAAATATGTGACTGTGGATTTTAATGCGGTTACGTCCTGTGTCGATGCGATCGGCGGAGTGGAACTAGATATTACGGAGGATGAGCTTCAATGGATTAACAGTTACATTGAAACGACGGCAGATGTAACAGGTGCAACGCCAAAATTCATATCCAAAACTGGAAAACAGCTCTGTGATGGAACACAGGCGACAGCATATGCGAGAATCCGTTATACAACTGGGGATGATTTTAAGCGTGCAGAACGCCAGCGGATCGTGATAGAGCAGATGTTTTCAAAAGCGAAGACTTCTAATATAGCAAAGATTAATAAAGTGATTGATTCGTTGTTTGATGAGGTCTCCACAAATCTGACGCAAAGAGAGATCTTGGCGTTAGCCTCTGCGGCATTTGAATATCAGATGGGTGAGACAGCGGGCTTTCCATTTGAGAAGGATACGGATACTCTTGGCAAAATGGGAAGTTGTGTTATTCCGTGTGATTTGGTATCGAATTTGACTCAGCTCCATGAATATCTGTATAATGATAAAGAATATCAACCGTCAGCAACAGTACAGGGAATCAATGATAAGATTATCAACGATACCGGAAAACGTCAGGGTGACGGATACTAAAAATTAGGAATTGGAATGTGATAGGAATATGCATAGTCATATTCCTATCCTTATAATATATAGAAATAAATGTTACTATGAATGATGGTATGAGACAAATGCAAAGGATAGGAGAAGCGTATGTGTGGAATTGTAGGTTATATTGGAGAGAGCCAGGCTGCCCCAATTCTATTGGAGGGGTTATCAAAATTAGAATATCGTGGATATGACTCGGCGGGAATGGCAGTATTTGATGGAAATGAGATTCATATACAAAAGGCGATGGGAAGATTAAAAGTTTTAAGTGAGCTCACTCATGATGGAACACTGATGCCGGGTAAAATTGGAATTGGTCATACAAGATGGGCAACCCATGGAGAACCATCTGATACAAATGCCCATCCGCATTATAATAAAGATGCCAGCATTGCCGTGGTTCACAATGGTATTATTGAGAACTATCTGAAACTTCGCAATAAATTGCAGGCGAAAGGGTATGAGTTCCTCTCTGAGACAGATACAGAAGTGTTAGTCCATCTGCTGGATTATTATTATAAGGGAGATCCGTTAGAGGCAATTACAAAAGTCATGCATAGAGTCGAGGGTTCCTATGCGCTTGGTATTATCTTTATCGATCATCCGAATGAAGTCTATGCGGTGAGAAAAGATAGTCCGTTGATTGTTGGAAAGGGA
>JAAVYC010000194.1 GCA_022790905.1 Lachnospiraceae bacterium
ATTGTTTACAATCCTCAATTAAGACATAAAGGTTGGACATTCGAACTACAAAGACATATAAAACAAACCCACAAAACTAAAACGCCCTCACTAAAAACACTGACTTCATCATTTTCACTAGGTATTGTTTTTATTATACCACAAATATCGTTCCCTCAAAAGTAAAATTTCCCCAAAAGCATAAAAAAGAAAACCAATCTCTTAGCTTTCTTTCAAATTATCAATAATACTTATAAATACATAGCCATGAATTTCAATATAGCTTATTTTCTCATCTAAAACCATGTGGAATCTGGACAAAATTCCGCATATGAAATATTTTTAATCACGAACCATTTGCAGTTGTACGAATGTAGAAAAAACATTGAAATTCATGGATATACTTTTATGGAAATTTAACTATATTAATCTTTTTACGTTCTTCTTTATTATATATATTATACCATTTATTCCCTTCTTTTCAACACTTTTAGTACACATTGCTGTTTTCTGAGACGAATTTCTATTTTATTCTTGGAATTAAGGAATTTGAACTGACTCCACTCTCTAAAAAGCAAAAAGAGAATAAATCATTGTGTCCCCTTCACAATACAATCCATTCTCTTTTTGCTTTACTTTTCCGCTCTTTTCACTCAACGAAACCCTTATCCGTCGAGCTAGCTTGGCATATTCTAATTTTTCATCTCAATACTATCATATAAAATTTCCAGCATTTTACAAGTTCTTAGGCACTAACGGCTCATATTGGGAATCAATCGTCGCTTTTTGTCGATTTTAATCGTTTTTTGTCGAAAAAAATATCCCAAAAAGATATTGACAAGCTAAAAGAACAACATGATTTTGTCCAATTCTTTCAAACCTCTCTCTATCTCCTTCTCCTTCAACCCCCCATATCCTAAGAGAATCTTTGGAGATTCTTCCATTCCGTTTCCGTCTATGTAATATTTTGAGAGCGGATAGATTCGTACCCCAATTCCCTCCGCAAGTTTTTCCAATTCCTCATCCGAAAAATGAGACTGCACCTCGATGAGAATGTGCATCCCTGCATTGCCTCCGCAAATCTTTTTTACCCATTTTCTCTTTTTCAACTCCTCTAGAAAAAAATCTCGCTTTTTCCGATAAATACTTCTCATTTTATTCAAATGTCTTTCAAAATGCCCTTCTCTCATAAAAGCACAGATTGTCATCTGCTGCACTTTTGGAACTGTAGATGCATAAAAAGCACACTTTTTCCGATAAATTTCCATAAGTTTTTTGGGCAATACCAGATAACTGACACGAACAGACGGTGCAATACTCTTTGAAAATGTCCCCAAATAAATAACTTTTTCATTTTTATCTGATCCTTGAAGAGAAGGAATTGGTTTCCCTTTATAGCGAAATTCGCTGTCATGGTCGTCTTCAACGATATATCGTTCCTCTTTCAAAGCCGCCCACTTTAGAAGTTCCATTCTTCTCTTTAAAGGCATGACCGTTCCCATCGGAAATTGATGTGAGGGCATCACATAGACAATATCTGTATCCTCTTGTATTAACGGTTCTATCTGTATCCCCTGCATATCCATCTCCACTGCCCGTACCTGGTATCCCAGATTGAGAAACGTCTCACACGCCTGCATATAAGTAGGACTCTCCATCGCAACGCGCTTATTACTTCCCAAAATCTGTGGCAACAGCATTAATAAATATTCATTTCCCGCACCCACAATCACCTGATCTGGTTCACAGGAAACCCCTCTGGACTGATAAAGATATCTAGTAATCTCTTGGCGAAGTGCATATTCTCCGATGCCCTCTCCCTCCTGAAAAAGAGAAGCACTCTCCTCATACAAAAGATTTTTACTGACTTTTCTCCACGCATTGATTGCAAAATGTTCTAAGTCTACAGCCGTAGGCGAAAAATCAACTTTGATTTCTCTTTCTATGGTTTTCTGTTTTTTTTCTACTGTAATTTCTTCTTTTTCTCTCTCACCTAAATCAAATAAATCGCTGACATCACAGATGAAATAACCCCGATATGGTCTCGCCTCTATATACCCTTCTGAAACCAACTGTTCATAAGCTAACTCTACCGTACTGCGGCTTACCTGCAAATGTGCCGATAAAAAACGAGTAGACGGTAATTTTTCTTCACATGAAATTTTACCGTCTATAATCTCTCTTTTAATATGTTCATAAATTTGCAGATACAACGGAATTTTTCCATCATGTGAAAGTGGAATCATCATTTCATTCACTTTTTTCACCTAATTTCTTTCCTTTTCTTAACTCTGCTACAACTTCTTCTTTCATCGCCAAGGCTCTATTTTTCATCTGTCTCCCTGCCGTTTGCGAAGTTAAAATACTCGCTAACAACTTTGAAGCTACATCATACTTTTTATAGTGAACCGACATCGCTGCCAACAAAAAATCCACAGTTCCCTGATCCATACCACAGATTGGAAACATTTCTGTACTAACAGCTTTCACCAGACCCTCATATGCCTGTCGATAAAATTCTTCCTCTTCTTTTTTACACTGCTGAATCAACAACTCTTTCGCCTCTGTATCCGATTCCATCGTCTCAGCTTTTCCCCGATAAAGCCATGCAATCTTCAGACAGGTATAGGCTTTTTCACTTACTTTTCCTTTCTTGGCAATCGTATTGAATAATGACAATTTACAGCGCTCAATTGCTATGTCATAATCATAGACAGCCGGTTCTTTCTCTGTCGGGGGACGAAAAGTCGCACAAACCTCCTCCTCTAACATTTTTTTCTGAATACGGGTCAAATTTGGAAAATAGCGATGCAGCGCCGTATAGCCACATTCCGGACAAGAGCACACATCATATTTCAAGGTATCTATATATTGATGACGCGGCCTTAAATCTCTGTCTGATTCCAGACGCTTAACACGTCCACTCTTCACCATTTTTGTCCGAAATACTCTGTCACAAATAGGACAGGTCACACTCTTTTCTAAAATCAAACTTTCTTCTGGGGGAATCTCTGTTACTTTTACAGTATCCCCATTCTCTCCACCTTTACCTCTTTGATTTTCCTGCTCGTCCTCAAAAATATCTATATCTTTTGATACTTTTAATCCGAATTTTTCCAATCCCGATAATAACCCCATACTCCCTCCTTCCGACTACGTCTGAACCGGTAACTTGAAAGAACTCTTCAAAGAAACAATTCGATTAAACACCAAGTGATCCGGTGTAGAATCTTTGGCGTCTACACAAAAATACCCCTGCCGCACAAATTGAAAGCTATCATATCTCTCTGCATTCTCCAAAGCTGGCTCTACATAGCATTCCTTCAATATTTTAAGAGAATTTGGATTTAGATTCAGACTTCCATCTTCCTTATTGTAGACGCCCTTTTCCTCATCCACGAGATTCTCATAAAGTCGTATCTCACATTTTTTTGCAAACTTTGCCGGAACCCAGTGAATTGTCCCTTTTACCTTACGCCCGGTAAATCCGGTTCCCTGCTTTGTCTGTGGATCATAGGTACAGTGTACTTCTATCACTTTTCCATTCTCGTCTTTCACAAAACTCTCACATTTTACAAAATACGCATGCATCAAGCGCACTTCATTTCCTGGAAAAAGACGGAAATACTTTTTCGGAGGTTCTTCCATGAAATCTTCTCTATCAATATAGAGTTCCCTGCAAAATGGCACTTTCCTGCTTCCGAGTTCCTCATTCTCTAAATTATTTGCCACGTCCAGATACTCTACCTCTCCCTCCGGATAATTATCAATGACCAATTTAATTGGATCTAGGACTGCCATCATGCGCGGTTTTTTCATTTTTAAATCTTCACGGATACAATATTCCAACATCGCATAATCCACAGAACTATTGCTTTTAGAGATTCCACACAACTCCACAAAACGCTTGATCGATTCCGGTGTGAATCCTCTTCTCCTCAGTGCTGCAATAGAAACCAGTCTCGGATCATCCCATCCATCCACAATTCCATCTTCTACCAATTTTTTAATATAGCGTTTTCCCGTCACTACATTCGTCAGGTAGAGCTTTGCAAATTCTATCTGCTTTGGCGGTTTCTCATACTCTACTTCCCGCACCACCCAATCGTATAACGGCCTGTGATCTTCAAATTCCAGAGTACAGATCGAATGGGTCACTCCCTCTATTGCATCTTCAATTGGATGCGCAAAATCGTACATTGGATAGATACACCACTGATCTCCTGTTCTGTGATGGTTCATATGTGCCACACGGTAAATGACCGGATCGCGCATATTG
>JAAVYC010000195.1 GCA_022790905.1 Lachnospiraceae bacterium
GTGCAGAATGTCTTCTCTGATGCGGTCTCCAAAAAGTTATACGGAACGGGAACTTGTTGCGATCGCGAGACGGGAAAATAATCAAAAGAGAGTATACTTAGTCCTGAACCGTCTGCAGGGAAAGCATATACCGGTGAGTCCGGCAAAAGCTTTTTCCATGTTCGATGCGCTGGGCGAATTGGTGAAAGGAGCATATCAAGATGAGGCCTTGCTTTTGGTTGGATTTGCGGAGACGGCGACGGCGATTGGTGCGTCTTTGGCAATTCAGCTCAACACTCTTTATATGCAGACAACCAGAGAGAAAATAGAAGGGGTGGAATATCTCTATTTTTCGGAGGAACATAGCCATGCTACCGAACAAAAACTGATCAAAACAGATCTAGACTTTGTGGTTGATCAGATTGACAGAATCGTATTTGTGGAAGATGAGGTCACAACGGGAAACACGATTTTAAATATGATTTGTGTCATTCAAAAAAACTATCAAAATAAAATTCGTTTTGCTGTGGCTTCTCTGTTAAATGGGATGGATGAGAAGGCGAGAAAGCGCTATGAGGAATTGGAGATCCCCACACATTATCTTGTAAAAACAAACCATGAAAATTATACGGAAATTGCAGGAAAGTACAAAGGAGATGGAAAATATATCATCAACAATGGCATGGAGACGGTACCGGATTTTTCAGAGTATGAGATCGGAGATTATCTGAATGCGAGAAGGCTGAACAGAGGAGAGGTTTATTTGAAAGCTTGTGAAAGTCTTTGGGAGAACGTGCAGAAGAAGGTGGGAGAATTTTGTTCCAAAAAGATATTAGTTTTGGGAACGGAAGAGTGCATGTATCCGGCGCTTTTCATTGCGAGAATGTTAGAGCAGACCGGGAATATCGTAAAATGCCACTCCACGACTAGAAGTCCGATTGAGGTGAGTTCGGAACTGGAATATCCTGTGCATGTGCGCTGCGGATTGCCAAGTCTCTATGATAAAACCAGAAAGACATTTCTCTATAATTTGGAAAAATATGAAGAGGTTTTGATTCTTACAGATGCAAACTGTAAAGAGCAAGAAGGAATCAGGGCATTGATTCATGCGCTCTCTTTGTGTGGAAATACAAAAATTTATTTTATAAGGTGGTGTTGATTTGAAAAGTTCGTATAGGGAGGAGGATGTCACACTTCTCTTAAAAGATATCACTGGACTGGTAAAACCGCAGTCGACCAAAGAGAGAGAACGGCTGATACAGGCGGGAAAACATTACTGTGAAATGCTCCCGATTGAGTACGTTCCAAGTGAAAAATATATGGAAGCCTACGAAGAGGCGTTAAAAAATGATGCCGTATCCACGGCAAGAGCCGTCGCGAGACTGGCTGATAAAATAATAGAGAAAAGGGGAAAACAGGTGGTCCTTGTCTCACTCGCAAGGGCGGGGATACCGATTGGAATTTTATTAAAGCATTACTTTCAGAAAAAATATCGGATCAATATATTACACTATTCGATTTCTATCATCAGAGGACGAGGAATCGACGACAATGCTATGAGATATCTCTTACAACATCATAAGCCGGAGGAATTGCTCTTTGTGGACGGCTGGATTGGAAAAGGAGCTATTTTAAGGGAACTGAAAAAAGCGCTTGCCGCATATCCCGGCGTCTCGTCAGATCTGGCAGTTCTGGCAGATCCTGCGAATGTGACAGAACTTTGCGGGACACACGAGGATATTTTGATACCGAGTTCCTGTCTGAATTGTACAGTATCTGGGCTTATCAGCCGCACTTTTTTAAGAGATGATATTATAGGAAAAAACGATTTTCACGGAGCCGTATATTATGGGGAATTAAAAGAGTCGGATTTGTCTTATGCCTTCATTGAAACGATCGAAAAAGAATTTGAGATGGAATGCGAAAAAGAAGACAAAAAAATAGATGGACAGGGATTAAAAGAAGTGAGAGAGATCGCAAAACAGTATGGGATCGAAGACATCAATTTTATAAAGCCCGGCATCGGAGAGACGACAAGAGTTCTTCTTCGCAGAGTTCCCTGGAAAATCTTGTTGCACTGTGCATATAAGGAGGATACGTCTCTTACGCATATTCTAAGGCTTGCAAAAGAAAAAGGAGTTCCCGTGGAATATTATCCTCTCAGCCACTATAAGGCATGCGGTATAATAAAGAAATTGGCGGACACGTAGATTTTAGACACTGCCTTATATACGAATCATAATCTTGGAAATAAATTCTCGTTTGTCAGGACAAAATCCCGGCCGAGTCTTTAGAGTGGCGGATCTAAAAGAGTAAAGCGGTGATGTTTAGATATTGTCAGTAAATTGTATGTTTTTTATTAATCTTTTTTAAGAATTAAATAATGGAATGTTAAAGTACAGATTGTTTTTGTTTGGTATGATAAATACGACACAAAAATGATCTGTATTTTTTATGATATAGGAGCATAACAGGAGGGTTTACAAATGAGGAATTTGAAGAAAATTGCAATTTTTTTTGGCGGTTATTCTACGGAATATGAGGTATCTTTACAATCGGCATATGCTGTAATAGAAGGAATGGATACGACAAGATATGAACCGATTTTAATTGGCATAGACCGTTATACAGGGGCATGGTTCTGGTATCAGGGAAAAAACGAGCGAATCAAAGAGGACTCCTGGCAGTCTGAGCAGAGCTGCATTTCTGTTTTTCCCTCATTAGATCAAAAAATTCATGGACTGTGCTATCTAGAAAAAGACAGACTGCAGACGATCTCTTTAGATGCTGCATTGCCGATTTTGCATGGGAAAAATGGAGAAGACGGGACCGTTCAGGGAGTGCTGAAATTGATGGGCGTTCCGGTTATTGGATGTGGTCTGCTCTCATCTGCCCTTTGCATGGACAAGGAGTTGGCGCATTGCATCGTTCGGATGAATGGAATCAAAACGGCCAGATCGGCTACAATCCAAGAAGGCTATTTGGAGGAGAGTGTGAAAAAGGCTGCTTTAGAGCTCGGGTATCCGCTTTTTGTAAAACCTGTTCGTTCCGGTTCCTCCTTCGGAATTACAAAAGTGGCAAAAGAGCAGGAGCTGTTTTTGGCAGTTGAAAAGGCTTTTGAACATGATTCCACAGTCCTGTTAGAGGAAATGATTGAGGGATTTGAGGTCGGATGCGCGATACTTGGAAAAGAGGAATTATTACTTGGAGCAGTGGATGAAATTGAATTATCCGATGGATTTTTTGACTATACGGAAAAATACACCTTGCAGACTTCAAAGATCCATGTGCCTGCGCGTATTTCTCCTGAGAAAGCAGAAGAGATAAAAAGGGCTGCTCTCACAATATATAGAGTATTGGGCTGCTCCCACTTTGCGAGAGTGGATCTGTTTTTGACGCCGATGGGCGAGATTTACTTTAATGAGGTGAACACAATTCCTGGATTCACCTCGCACAGTCGCTATCCGAACATGTTAAAAGAAGCCGGTTTGTCGTTTGAAGAGATCATTCATCGGTTACTGGAAATGGAGGGGTAAGATGCGCACAAAGACATTTGCCGGAATCGATGCCTTCCGGATGATTGCAGCGTTTATGGTAGTGGCAATCCATATATCGCCCTTTTCGGTCTGGAATCAGGATGTCGACTATCTGATTACCTATTGTCTAGGAAGGATTGCTGTACCATTTTTTTTGATGACAACCGGATATTTTGTTTTAGCACCCTATGTGCGCAGCGGATTTAAAAGGAAGTATCCTATCCGAAAATATTTTGTGAAAAATATAGGGTTGTATCTCATGGCAACACTCCTCTATTTACCGATTGTGATTTATTCTAAAAAAATGCCACATGGTATTATGGGACTGCTAAAACAGGTGTTTTTCGATGGAACGTTTTATCATTTATGGTATTTTCCTGCGGTGATCATCGGCTGTGCGCTGCTTATGTTTTTGATCAAAAAGTCGATGCGAGCGGCAATTATTTTTTCTTTCGTCGCATATGTAATCGGTCTATTTGGAGATTCCTATTACGGAATTGTAAAAGGGATTCCATGGTTAAAAACTATCTATGGGGCTATATTTTCTATCAGCAGTTATACGAGAAACGGCATTTTTTTTGCACCGATTTTTATCTTGCTCGGGATCCTTGCCGCTATGCCAAGATATCGCTGTCGAAAGCAGGTCTGCAAGATTGGCTGTGTGGTATCCTTGATATTGATGCTTGCGGAAGGATTACTCATTTATCATTTCAAGATTCAAAGACATCATAGCATGTACCTATTTTTGATACCGACGACGTACTTTTTGTTTCAATTACTGCTTTTTATTCGGGGAAAAGTTCCTTCGTGGTTTCGCAGTGGCTCTATGTTCATTTATCTGATTCATCCTGCCGTTATCATTCTTGTGCGCGGAATCGCCAAAGCGGCAAAACTCACAGAGATCTTGGTGGATCATACTTTTGTTCAATATATAGTTGTCTGTATTTTATCATTGCTTATGATATCATGGATTCCAATTCAAAATCTTTTGAAAAGGAGAGAGAAGAATGTATCAAAAAGGAAGAGCCTGGGTGGAACTGAATCGTCATCATCTGGCACATAATTTAGAACAGTTTAAAAAGATTCTTTCTATAGAATGTGAGATCATGCCTGCAATCAAAGCGAACGCCTATGGGCATGGGGCTGTGCTGGTTGCTAAGATGTTGCAGGATCTGGGAATAGAGAGTTTTTGCGTGGCTTCTGTTGACGAGGCAATTGAGTTGAGAGAAGCTGGTATTTTGGGACAAATTTTGATTTTGAGTTATACCTCTCCTTATCGTTTCTCAGAGTTGCGGCGTTATTCTTTGACACAGACGGTTGTCGATTGTTCTTATGCAGAGGAATTGAACGACTATGGAGAAAACGTAGAGGTCCATATCGGAGTCGACACAGGTATGCATCGCTTAGGAGAGAGAAGCGATAATATCGAAAATATTTGTAAAATCTGGGAATGCGATCATTTGAACATTACAGGAGTCTTCTCTCATCTATGTGTATCCGATGGAAATTCCGAGACAGAACGGGAATTTACTCTAAAACAGATTTCTGAATTCAATTCTGTGGTAACAGCATTACATAAAAGAGGAATCTGTGGTTTTAAGACGCATATCCAGGGAAGTTATGGTATATTGAATTATCCATTTTTGCGGTTTGACTATGCACGCCCGGGAATAGCTCTCTATGGTGCCTTTAGTACCCCGCATGACAGGTTACTCTGTGAGGTAGAATTAAAACCGGTGTTGTCTCTAAAAGCCAGAGTGGAATGTGTAAAGCGGTTGTATGCCGGGGAAGCAGCCGGGTATGGTCTGACCTATACGGCAAAAAGAGAGATGAAAATAGCAGCTGTCTCCATTGGATATGCCGACGGTATACCACGCGAATTATCCAATAAGGGTTTTGTGCTGGTCAATGGACAAAAAGCGGCGATGATTGGACGAATCTGTATGGATCAGCTGCTGATAGATGTATCAGAGGTCTCTGGGGTTTCGCCGGGAGATGAAGTAGTTTTTATCGGGAAGAGTGGTGGTCATGAAATCTTAGCAAGTGATTTTGCATACCATGCAAATACGATATCGAATGAAATTTTAAGCAGGCTTGGAAATCGTCTAGAGAGGGTTCTAATATAGCAGTTAGAAGATCTCATCTAGTGCAATCGGTTCATCGAGAGGTTCTCTTGCCACATAGAGCGTTCGGTCTTCCTTTGTGGAGAGCGTCCACTTGACAAGAATGAAACGCCGGTTTATGATTTCGATACAGGTAATGCAGCGCGGATGCACGCAGCTTCCCGTATTAAAATAGGTGCTGTCTTTGGAGCCGAGAACCGGACGATGTGTGTGTCCGGCGATCAGAATACGGTTCTTTGTTTTCGCCCAGTGCTGAAGTCTTTTTTCAGTCTTTTTTTTGACCCTGTAGTTTTTTGCAGCGCTGGTAGGATCCAGTACGCCGAATTCTTCTAGGGGCTGCCAGAGATAACGCACCAGAAAGCGGGAGAGCCGCCAGAGCTTTGAATTAAGAAAATCTGCCTGGTGACCGTGGGTTAAGTAGAGCTCTTTTCCGGAGACACAGTCCTTTAGACGCAGTCCCTCATAAAAGCAGCAATCAGGAAAAGGATGCAGATTTTTTTTGACGATATCGTGATTGCCATAAAGCATCCAGAGTCGTTTTTCCTTATGAAAGAGAGAGAGGAGCCAAAAAACATTGCTGTGTATTTCCTGAATGGAGGAAAAATGGCGATTTTCCCAGAGCTCATCTCCATCTCCCAATTCGATATAACCAAAAGAATGGTGGTAGTAATAATCCAGGGCGGCAAAATAGAGGTTTTGGTTTTTTAAAAAGTTATCTCCGGATGTCCCGTTTCCGCGATGGCAATCGCTGAAAAGTACATATTTGTCGTGAGAGGAGAGAGGGACAGTGGGCGCATAATAAAATGCACGGTCTATGCGGGAGGTGTAACTCATAATTGCTTTCTTACCTTTCTGCTGCTGCGGTGAATTTGAAAAACTCTGTGGAAGACAGGCGGCAGGTATTCAAATAGGAAGAGTACCCGGTCTAAGTTGCAGGTAAATGGTCTGGTAAACCAGAGAAAAAAACGACATAGGAGGCGGTTTTGCCACTGAATCCATCTCCGATATAGACGGGCCAGACAAGAGTGGTGACAAGTATGGCATCTGTGGAAAGTGAAGCAGACTTTTAAACCGCAGACAGAGACATCATATCCCATTGCCTCTAAAGCAACTGTGAAAGCTGAGGCCATGCAGGCGTTTGGGAATGTAATGGAGATATCCATTTCTAAATCCTTTGGATTGGCGAAATGGCCAGTGCAAAAAGCAGTCAGCCACCAGTGTACTTTATTTAGTCCAGCGAGCAAAAGATGATTATGACTCAGTTGGAATGACAGGGGTAACATTTCTTCTTCCTCAACAGCATGAAAGAGTTCAGAAGAATATTCTTCCTTAGACAGCAGATGTTCAGAGCGGTAGATACCGATCTCACATCCGGCGTTGATGCCGTATTGTCCTTTCCAGAATTCAATTAGCCAAGTATGTCCAGCGTAGTCAAAATAGACAGGAAGGGCGTCAAATACCATATGAAAATGGGAGGCAGAGTGATCGTAAAAAGCGGTGTAGCCGAATCGCTTTTGCCAGGCATCCAAAGAGGAAGAGAAAATATCCTGACTTTTGATGTAAGTGTAGCCAAAAGGAAAGAGAAGATTTTCGATCAGGCTGCATTTTTGCTCGCAGGTCATGTCACAGACTTTTTTTGCGGCATGTTTTCGGCGCAGGAAACAAAAAAGAGAACATACAATACAGATTAAAAAAATAATTCCAATATATAGATACATAATGAATACCTTTACATTTTTTTATATCTTATGATTTGGGTGTTAAAAGGGTGCGGCGCAACCCGTTTGATCCTTTCTATGGATCTATGATCTGATTTTTCATAGTAAAATAGAGGAAATCGAAAAGTGAAAAGGCAGTGGGAAGGAGTTGTAGAAAAATGTATATAGGAAATCACGTATCCTCATCAAAAGGATATGAAGCGATGGGAAAACAGGCAGTAAAATTAGGGGCGAACACCTTTGCATTTTTTACCCGTAATCCAAGAGGCGGGCGGGCAAAAGAAATAAAGATAGAGGACGTGGAACAATACCGAGTGATTGCAGAGGAACAGGAATTTGGAAAAGTTGTGGCGCATGCGCCCTATACGATGAATGCCTGTTCCGCAAAAGAAGATATTCGGGAATTGGCATATTCTATGTTTGAAGATGACTTGAAACGTATGGAATTTACACCGGGCAATTACTATAATTTTCATCCCGGTTCCCATGTCGGACAGGGACCGGAGAAAGGGATCGAATTGATCTCTGATCTGCTCAACCGAGTATTAAAGGAGGAACAGACTACGACGGTTCTATTAGAGACAATGTCGGGAAAAGGCAGTGAGGTGGGAAAGACTTTCGAAGAATTGAGAGAGATATTGGACCTCGTGACTCTAAAGACAAAGCTTGGAGTCTGCCTGGATACCTGTCACGTCTGGGATGGCGGATATGATATTGTGAATCATCTCGATGAGGTTTTGGACGAATTTGACCATGTGATTGGCCTGGCAAAATTGAAAGCAATTCATTTTAACGACAGCTTAAATCCCTGTGGAAGTCATAAAGACCGCCATGCGAAGATTGGGGAGGGCTGCATAGGAAAAGAAGCCATGAGAAAAATTGCCGTCCATGAAAAACTGATTCATCTGCCCTTTATTTTAGAGACGCCAAATGATGATGAGGGATATGCGAGAGAGATTGCTTTGGTAAAAACATGGAGAAAAGAGGCCGGATTACAGTAAAATTTTGGTTGGAATTTTTCTAATTATTTCTAAAGTGTCAGGTTAAGATGACCGATATTATATACAAGACAAGCGGAGCTATCTTATTCCCGCGAGCAATGAGGAAAATAGCCATGTTTACGTGGTTATTTGACAAATGCCGCGAGGATCAAATACCCGGAGGTATTTGATTTTACTTGCGTGGAAGGCATAAAAGCCAAGTCAGAATAATGCGTTCCAATTTGGCGCCGTCCGCAAACGTGAGAAACTCACGAAGCGTGTTTCTCGTCGTTTTTACACAATTGACCATGGAGGGATGAAAAATGAGCACAATTAGTAATATTACAGCAGCATATACTGCAAGTACAAGTTACGAGAGTAAGACGACCGTAAAAAAAGACAATACGGAAAAAACAACAGAGAGTTCCTACGGAAAAGAAGTAGGAGTAGTCTATGAGAAGAGTACACAGACAGACGGAACTTATAAGGCAAATAATTCTGCTTTGATCCAGAAAATGAAAGCAGATGCAGAGAATAGGACGAATCAGCTGCGCAGTCTTGTTGAGAGTATGATGAGACAGCAGGGCAGCAAAATTGGTCAGGCAGATTCTATCTGGTCATTTTTAGCAGGCGGAAACTATACGGTAAGTCCTGAGGTCAAAGCGCAGGCACAGGCAGATATCGCAGAAGATGGATATTGGGGCGTAGAGCAGACGTCGAATCGTATTGTAGAATTTGCAAAAGCTTTGAGTGGCGGAGATACCTCAAAAGCAGATGAGTTATTAGAAGCATTTAAAAAGGGATATCAGCAGGCAACAGGAGCTTGGGGAAGAAGTCTTCCTAGTATTTCAAGCAGAACTTATGATGCTGTTGTTAAGAAATTTGACGAGTGGAAGAATGGAGCTGCAAAAGTAGAGGAATAAGCAGTCGTTTGTTTCATAGGGAAAATATAAAACACTGTGTAATGGTTACATTACACAGTGTTTTTTCTTGTATAGGAATTTCCTATACAAGAAAAATAGGAAGCGCACTTCTGTTCTCATATTTCAGTGTCTGATGGCTAGTTGTGTTTAATTTCGCGTTCTTTGATGAGCTCATCCAATTTACTTTTTACAGCCCTCTTAGCAATCTCGTCCATTTCATCTACTGTCTTTGGACCACCAGAAGAAGCTAAAGCGTAAGGATCATTCAATGCCACATTGGAATCAGTTAGCATTGCCCAAAGCTGGTGATGTGTCCATTTTCGCTCCTGTTTTGGGATATTGGGATCAAAATAATCCGACCAATCACATAAGTATTTTCCGGAAATAAAAGCCAGACTGTTAATCGGGGCAGAAACAGCTTCTTCATAAGCATCAGCATAGTAACATTTGATGGTATCTTCCATTTCTTTCAGCTGCCCTAAATAGGATTCAAAATAAATCTTGCGGGCGATGGAACCATCCGGATCAATGCTCCTGTAAGGGTTAACCTCTAATTTGGGCTGATTTTCATTTTGCCATTGCTGGAGCATATCCATGAAATCTTCTTTTGTCATAGCGCCAAGCTGATTCTCAACTTTATCGGCCAAAATCTCCAAACGGTCACGTCCCTCCTGAGATATCATTACCTGATCTCTGTCAGAGGTAGGAGTCATTGCTGCATTTTTATCTTCTGGCGTTACAAAATGGATAGTTCGCATAGAAGAGATTCGGCGATTGTTAGAATTTGGTGTGATGTTCATAAAAACCTCCTATGTCATCTTACTGTTTGTCTATTTAAAAATATATCGGTAAATAGATCTCCCATTTTAACTCAAATTGCACGATATTCTGATTTGTAGAATTGTTCCATGTCATGATCTGATAAATTGAAAAACAGATGGAATCATGGCGCATATGTCTTCTGATTTTGTACTTTTTAAAAGGATACTCTTGACATTTCAACTGGATACAGATAGAGTATTTTGTATACAAAGTACAGGAGAAAAACATGGATGAATTAAGATTAAAAGCTTTGGCGAAAGTGAATATCGGTCTGGATGTCCTGAGAAAGCGGGAAGACGGTTATCATGAAGTCCGAATGATTATGCAGACGATTCATTTATTTGATAAGCTTCGGATAAAGAAGACAAAAGAACCGGGAATTAAAATTAATTCCAACTTATATTATTTGCCGGTCAATGAAAATAATTTGATCCATAAAGCGGCAAAGCTTATGATGGAGGAATTTTCTATTCAGGAGGGAATAGAGGTTTTTCTTGAAAAACATATCCCAGTGGCGGCGGGAATGGCGGGAGGAAGTACCGATGCAGCTGCAACACTTTATGGGTTAAACAGGATGTTTGATCTGGGCTTGAGTATGAAAAGTCTAAAGGAATATGGAGTAAGGATTGGCGCCGATGTCCCTTATTGTTTGATGAGAGGAACAGCCTTGGCCGAAGGAATTGGTGAGAAATTGACTCCGTTGGCGCCGATGCCCAAATGTCCGGTGCTTGTAGCGAAGCCGGGGATCGCTGTATCCACGAAATTTGTCTATGAAAATCTGAGATTGGATAAGCAGACACAGCATCCTGATATTGACCGATTAATTGAGAATATTGAAGATAAAAATTTAGGGAAAATCGCCAGAGATATGGGAAATATTTTAGAGACTGTTACAATCAAACATTATCCAGAGATTGCTGATTTGAAAAAAATAATACTTGGAACAGGAGCGCTCAATGCTCTGATGAGTGGAAGTGGCCCAACCGTATTTGGACTATATGAAAATGAGAAAACGGCAAAAAAAGCTTATAAAATCGTGCGAAAGAGCGGGCTGGCAAAACAGCTCTATCTCACAACGATATACAATAACAGAAAGTAGGAGAGGATATGACGGATAATCTGAAATTAAATACAGATGCATATCTTCCTTTGCGTGACGTGGTATTTCATACGTTAAGGGAAGCAATTTTAAAAGGGGAATTGAAACCTGGAGAACGTCTGATGGAATTGAGGCTTGCGTCAAAATTGGGTGTATCGCGAACGCCGATTCGTGAAGCAATTCGTATGCTAGAGCAGGAAGGACTTGCCGTTACGACGCCGCGCAGGGGAGCGGAAGTGGCAAGAATGACAGAAAAAGATATGGAGGATGTGCTTCAGATTCGTGAGGCTTTGGATGAGCTTGCAGTAAAATTGGCATGTGACAACATCACTTGGGAAGAGATCAAAGAGTTGGAGAGTAAAGCAATTCAATTTGAGAGCAGTATCAAACAGGGAGATATCAAACGCGTAGCGGAGGCAGATGTCGCATTCCACGATGTGATTTATCGCGCTGCAGAAAATAAAAAGTTGATGTGCATGCTGGATAATTTGCGGGAACAGATCTATCGTTACCGTCTGGAGTATCTGAAAAGTGGAAAATCCTATCCAACGTTGATTCGAGAACATCGGGAGATTTTACAGGCGTTAGAGCGGCATGACAAAGAAAAAGTTGTAGAGGCGATGAGAGTTCATGTGGAAAAACAGGCGAAAGTCGTCAAAAAAATTATCAGAGATCAGGATTAAAGTATAAAAAATTGGAAATTGAGGATATTAATAGAGAGACAAGGTAATCTTGTCTCTTTTTAATCTTATAAGAAAGGCTAAGATAGATGATAAGGGAAAGAGAATCACATCCAATTACCGGGAATCTCCAAGAGGACAGTAAAATTTTCTGCCAACTTTTTCAAAATTGCAGTGATTTTAAACATAATCAGATGTATTTAGGAAAAAATCATGAGATACCGTGTTTCATCGCTTTTATTGAGACGACTGTCGGCAATATGATGGTGGATCAGACCGCTTTGGGAAAAATGATCAGCGGCCTTTGTTCCATGAGTGAAGAGGAAGTCTATGAGGCGTTAGAAAAAAATAGTCTCGGCGTCTCGGATATTGCCTATTATCGGACAATCGAGGAGGCAGTAAATGGAATGCTTACAGGGGCTGCGCTGCTTATGGTGGATGGTTTTACGCGGGCTATCAAAATAGAGGATAAAGGCTATCCGGGAATGATGGTCAATAAGACGGACTCCGAGAAAGTGATCCGGGGCTCTAACGAAGGATTTACGGATTCGGTAAAGACAAATGCCGCACTGATTCGCAAAAGGATCCGTTCCCCGCAGTTAAAAGTATTAGAGAGAAAGGCGGGGGTGCGGAGTAATACCAATATCAGTCTTTTATATATGGAAGGAATTGCTCCAAAAAAAGTCTTGGAGGAGATTGACAAAAGGCTCTCGGATTTTTCGATAGATGGAGTTATGGATAGCGGCGTGATTGAGCAGCTAGCAGAAAAGGATTGGATGTCGCCTTTTCCACAGTTTCAGACGACACTACGTCCTGACCGGGCGGCAATGTCCGTGCTGGAGGGCAGGGTTGTGTTGCTATGTGATAATTCTCCGGTGGCTTTGATTCTGCCGACCGATTACAATTCCTTTATTCAGACGAGCGATGACTATTACAATCGATTTGAGATCGCTTCGTTTGGAAGAATTCTTCGCTATTTGGCTTCCTTTTTTGCGATGACATTGCCAGGACTCTATCTGGCAATGACCAATTTTCATACGCAGTTGTTGCCTACAACCTTAATTTTATCTTTTGCGGCGGCAAGACAGGGCGTTCCGTTTCCGGCAGTTTTTGAAGTGATTTTGATGGAGCTCTCGTTTGAACTTTTACGGGAAGCAGGTGTGCGCCTTCCCGGGGCGATGGGAAATACCATTGGAATTGTGGGCGGCTTGATTATCGGACAGGCCGCGGTGGAAGCGAATATTGTGAGTCCGGTTGTTGTGATTGTGGTGGCGTTTACGGCTCTTTGCTCTTTTGCTATACCGAACGAGGAATTTGCGACGGCGTTTCGAATTTTGAAATTTTTTGTGATTGCAATGAGTGCATGGCTGGGATTTTTCGGATTCCTGGTTTCTCTATTAGCGGTATTGATTCATTTGGCGCATTTAAAGAGTTTTGGTATTCCGTATCTGATGCCTTACGTCGGAGCTGAGTTGACAAATTATGACGATGAGAGGGATTCTCTTCTTCGCATGCCGATTTACTGGCTGACGAGGCGTCCGATTTTTGCAAGTTCGAAAAATAAAACGCGTCTGCGCAGGAGGAAATAACATGTTTGCTAGCAATGGAAAAATATCGGTACGTCAGATAAAGCGCTTGATGATTTTTAATCTATTTGGGATTTCTTCTCTGATTTTGCCGGAAATACTTGCAGCTACGAGTGGGATTGACGGAAGTCTTGCAATTCTTTTGGGAATGGTACTCGCGTTTTTATTTTTGGGACTATTGAATGCCTGTATTGGTCAAATGGACGGGGATTATTATGCATATTTGAGAGAGGCATTTGGCAAATGGCTCGCAGGAGTCTGTCAGATTTTTTACTTTTTATATTATGTCTGTATCAGCGGATTTTCGGCATATACCATCTGCCATCTGGTAGTAAAAAATCTGTTGCAGGAGGAGTCATTTTTGTTGGTCTTAATTTTACTGCTCTTTATAGGAGCATATGGAATCTATGGGGGACTGGAATGTCGCGCTAGAGTCTATGAGATTCTGTTTTGGGGTCTGGCGATTCTTCTTTTGATTATGTTGGCTCTTTCTGTTGGAACTGTGGATATCGATAAGTGGATGCCATTTTTATATGACAGTAGAAGTGATTTTTGTAAGAGTACCTATCTGGTATTTGGCCTGTTCTCCTGGATTTTTTTCGTTTTATTTTTAAAGCCGTTTTGTACAGAAAAGGCAAAACTGGCGCAGAGTATGAGAAAGGTTGTACTCACCACTGGATGTTTGCTCTTTTTTATGTATTTGATTTTAACGGGAATTTTTGGCTCTAAGGCTTTGGCCGAGACTCCGTATTCGGTGGTAGTGCTGATGAGTATGGTGGAGCTTCCGGGAGGTTTCTTGGAGCGGTTTGATGCGGTGATGGTAGCCATCTGGTTCTTTGCGCTCTACGCATTGATGGATCACACGATTTTTCACAGTGTGGATATTTTTATGAGAACTTTTTCGGTGAAAAAAAAGAGATATTCAGCTCTTTTTATTTTGATCTTGGTGGGAATCGTGGCGCAGAGATGTTGGGATTCTCTTTATTTCTTACATTTCA
>JAAVYC010000196.1 GCA_022790905.1 Lachnospiraceae bacterium
ATCTATTTGAATGCCAAATTTCTTTTCCTGTTCGTCCCGCTGTTTTGTAGCAGCAATCGTACCATCAAACATATCACAGACACCCGCTATCATAAGACATAAAACCGCCTGCCGATAAAGTCCTTCCGTTGTATATATAATCCCTGTAAATCCCACTAGCATTCCCAGATAAGTCAGTACCACTGTGTAATTATAATAACCATTTAATTTTCTCTTTTCTTCCATCTCTCTTCTTCACCTTTCTCCATGATCTATGATGCCGCCGCTGAAAATATAATACTGTATGCCAAAATACACCACGGTTTTCCAACAATAATAATTGCTGCGAATTTACGAAAGCTCATTTTCGTAATCCCTGTAAAATAGCAAAAATAATCATCTGGAAACAGAGGCAGTACCATACCAAGAAAAAGTAGAGCTGTATAGGATTTGCTTTCAGCAGCCCATCCAGCCCATTTATCATATTTTTTTCCAGGAAACATTTTACTCACAAGCCTCTGTCCATACTTTCTAGCAAGGATAAAAGCAATAAGGGAGCCCACCGAAATTCCAACATAATTGCACCAGAATCCTCCTGCCCAACCAAACATAACAGCACCTGCTATACATCCCAAAAATCCAGGTAGCACGGGCAGCACCACTTGAACTGCCTGAACCATCACTAGTACAACTGGTGCCAGCAATCCAAATCCAGATATGTATTGCTGTAATGTCTGCACAGAATCGAATTTTCCATCCAGATATGCTTTAAACAACACCCCACAAAATGTTATACAGAATATGAAAAACAATGCAGTCATTCTCTTTTTCCATTTTTCAGTTTGTTCTATCATCATTTTATCATCACTTTCAAATTAGTTTTCTGAGCCCTGCCTCTCCCAACAGTTCCCTTTCTTTTATCAATTCCAACAAAAGCCACTACTACACATCCAGATGAAATAATAAAATAGTCTGCCATATCCAACCCAAATGTTAAGAATATACCATCCCATAACTTCTACAATTCAAAATCACTAAAAATGTTCCAAAACATTTTTAACTCCGCATATAATCCATTTTCCCGAAAAAAAGTTTCTATGTAAAAATGATGATCCATGCTTTTAAAATCTGTAGGACTCTAAAGTAAAATACATCTTCAATTTATATGGCAGACTTTTATAAATTTATTTCTTGTAGATTCCAGGGCGATCCCATTTCTGACAATTCTGCATACCGACACCGGATAAAAAACATAGGCTTTAAACCATACAGTCAACGTAATATATCACCGTCTCCAAAACTCTAGGGCATTATGCGATACAAAAGGCTACTAGAAATTTTCCGGCAATGCCGCCCCAAACAACCTGCTGTTCATTTTAGATTGCAGTTTCAAATCAGCCAGCCGTACACCGACATAATGGGTAAATATAGTAGTACCAATCAAGTAAATCACAAGTTTTCCGTTGATTAACCGAAAAATACAACCGGAAAGAAAACAAATAAATATAGTGACGTATGATAAGCCATTTTATTTCTCCTGCAATCTCAGTATCATTTTCCTTACTTATCATGACTAGTTCTAGAGATAAAACACGAAAAATTCTGCACATCCATTCTGGAAGCTGTGCCGAGTCTATCATCACATAAACAGCCCGCATAGACAGTACCAAACATGGCGACTAAGGTCACTGCACCTTTTTCCATTAATAAAACTATCGGTTGTCCCATATCTATTTTTTGCAAAAAGCAATCCCCATTCTTCCGGATAAATCTAATAGTTTTGTCCAAGTAAGATCTTTCTTTTTTATGAACCTGAAAATGTAACGATACTACAAAATATAGCCCATATTTTACAAATCGCATATATTTATGTTCATATAAAATTTCTTTCGCTCACGACAATCCTATTACTGAGGAAAATGGGCTGTACATCGGATACAGCCCATCACGCTTAGTTATTTTCTTTGTTCTCTGTTATAGAGCCACTTTTATCTGACTTCTGTGTTCCTGTACTCTTCCTATTTAACTTATTGCTTTTTTTTGTTGTTCCTTTTTTGTTGTCTAACTCAGTATTATCATTCTCCTGATTCTGATTTAATTCAGTATTTGTCTCCTTCTGCATAGTTCCTGCGTTATTCTCATTCTGTGTGTTACCTGTGGCATTGTTGTCCTGCACAGTATTTGCATTGTCTTTCTTATCGGTCGTAGTTCCCGATTTCTTCTTTATGCTGTTTATACTGTTCTGTTTCTTATCCGTAGACTGATTGGATTCCGTCTTGGTCTTTGGCTGTGTAGCGGCTGATTTTTTGTCTTTACCGCCACATGCCACCATACCAAGTGCCATAACCCCTACCATGCAGAATACAAGTCCTTTCTTTAAAAATCTCTTTTCTGTTTTTCTATTACCTGTCATTTATTGCTCCTTTCACAATTTGGATTATATATGTATTTAGGCTGTTCAGGGTACCCACCTCTTATTTTTTCATCTCCTTTCTCCCATATTTCAAAGAGTTGTTTCTTTTGATATTTTTATTATCACAGAAGAATCTTAAATATTCCCAAACGAATTCTAAACAAATCTAAACTGCCTCTTTTAATCTTTTTTACATCGTTTATTGCAATCAGATGTCATACTTTTTTTATTGAGTCTTTTGATATCCTTTAAAATCTGGCCAGTTCCCGGTTTGCTCTTTTTCTCTTCCGATGTATTTTTTTCTGGTTCTGTTGCCGATGATGCAGTTTCCTGTATCACAGAAAAATAATAATCTGCATATCTAATCATTCCTTTATTCTGAATTAGTGAATTCCCTGTATTGACAGTAAAATTCAATATAACCAATGCTGCCAAAACAAGCACCTTACTATTTCTGCTGATTCAACCACCTCCTCTTTCAATGAGTGTCTACATTATCTCAAAAGATGCTAAATATATCCTGAAATGAATTTTAACAAATCTAAAGCTTACCTCAGCAAAAAACTTTAGCGTGTACATACACAGAGCACCTGCAAAATTTTTCTTTGGAAACACTCTGTAAGGTATTGCAGCAAAAAGCAGCACCTCTTACAAGTGCCGCTAAATTTATACTCATATTTATACATTTTCTTCACGCTGTATTCCATACATGTCTTTCTATCCCTATAATGTAAGATTGCCATAAAATTCTAATTATGAATATTCCTCAACTTTTGTAACAATCCAGTCATTGTTTTCCAATTCAATCTCCCAACGTGATGTGACATCAAAACTGGCAGAAATTAAGCGACTCTCCTTATCATAATAGGCCGCTGAATATTTAATCCAAATATATCCCTTATTATCCTCCTGTTTTGTTGTAAGCAGTTTTATATTAACATCTGCTGATTCTATTCCAATATACTCACCATGAAATACATAATATCGATCTAATGCACCCACACTTTTTCTATCAGCCTCTTCTTTAGAACCTGTATAAGATAACACTTCCCTGGCTGTTTCAACAAGTGTCTCAGCCACTTTTATTTGATTTTTATCTTCGCATTTTACTTTTATTTCATCCACTTTTTTCTGCCCATAGAACTTGACTAAATCCATATTATCTTTCGATTGTTTATTACAAGCAGAAAGACATAACACTGAGACAACAAAGCATACTATATAATTAATTTTTTTACCCATGTAATACCTCTGATTTTCTATTTATCCATA
>JAAVYC010000253.1 GCA_022790905.1 Lachnospiraceae bacterium
AGTCCTCCGGATCCTGTGATCATGGGAGCCAGCGTCAGATCATCTTCCCTTCGATATGCTTTTTCTAAAAGAGCAGTTAGAGTCTCTTGAATATTAGCGTAATGTCTCTCATAATCAGAAAAAACCAGATCATTGTGATCGTCTAAAATGGCTATTTTTACCGTTGTGGAACCGATATCAATTCCGAGTTTATATAAATTTTGATTTTTCATAATACCACCTGTAATTACCTATTATTACCTATTAAAAGGATTTTTTTAAACACACACATTCTACGACAGGATTTGACAAAAGACAACCCCCTTTTTTAATTTTATGATTTCTTTAGAAAATGAAAAAATATAAAGAATTTGTGAAGAATGTGAGCTTTCATTGACAAATAAAATACTAAAAATTATAATGTTTTAAATATAGAGTTTAAATTTAAAGTGGATGAGGTGTACGATGAATTATTTGAATAAATTGGAAAGAAAAATCGGCAAATATGCGATTCCCAACTTAAGTCTCTGGATTGTACTAACTTATGCGATTGGATACATAATGATGTATATGACGCCGGGATTGATTAAATATCTGACTTTAGAGCCTGCGCTGATTTTAGGGCAGGGACAGGTATGGAGGCTGGTGACTTGGATTCTGATTCCTCCTTCTTCCGGGAATATCTTTTTTTATCTGATCATGATGATGCTGTACTATTCTCTTGGGACTTCTTTGGAGAGAACTTGGGGGACGTTTCGTTTTAATGTCTATATCTTCGGAGGCATGTTTTTTACCGTTCTCGGCGCATTTGCAACCTATGGTTTTTACTATATGACAGGTGCACTGACAGTGGGAATCGGATATTATGTGACGACTTATTATATTAATATGGCGATATTTCTTGCGTTTGCCGTCTGTTTTCCGGATATGCAGATTTTGCTGTGGTTTATCATTCCGGTGAAGATGAAATGGATGGCATATGTCTATGCGGCGCTGACAATCTATGATTTTATCAGATCTGGAGCTGCCGGAAGAATTGCGATTGTGGCTGCGCTGTTGAACTTTTTGATTTTCTATTTGTCTACACGCAATTATCAGAGAGTTTCGCCGAAAGAGATACACAGAAAACGAGTGTTTCGGACGCAGATGCGGGAGGCGCAACATATGGCAGGTGTGACAAAGCATAAATGTGCAATCTGTGGCAGGACAGAGGAGGACGATCCGACGCTGGAATTTCGTTTTTGTTCGAAATGTGATGGCAATTATGAATATTGCCAGGATCATCTCTTTACACATGAGCATATCAAGCGATAGTTTTTAACATTTACCCCGTAACAAGTTACGGGGATTTTGATTTATGCGGAAGGTATAAGCCAAGCTGGAATGCGGGCATTCCAATTTGGCGCCGCCCGCGAACATGAGAAACTCGAGGGGTGTGTTTCTCATCGTTGACAAAATTCTCCTCAGCTCATATAATGAATGGGATTGGAGACTTGATATAGGAGGATTTTGTTGATGGAGAGTGAGACAATTTCAAAAAATTTTATTGAGCAGATTATTGATCGGGATATAGAAGAGGGCAGATGTGAAGAGGTGGTTACTCGTTTTCCACCGGAACCAAACGGATATCTGCATATTGGACATGCTAAATCTATTTTGTTGAATTATGGTTTGGCGCAGGAATACGATGGAAAATTTCATATGCGGTTTGACGATACCAATCCGACAAAGGAGAGGATGGAATTCGTAGATTCCATTAAGGCGGACATCCAATGGTTAGGAGCTGACTGGGGTGACAGCCTTTTCTTTGCGTCTGATTATTTTGAGCAAATGTATGAGGCTGCAATAAAATTGGTAAAAAAAGGAAAAGCTTATGTATCAGATTTATCGGCAGAAGAGATTAGAGAGTACAGAGGAACATTGACGGAGCCGGGAAGAGATGATCCGTCGATACACAGAAGTATCGAGGAGAATCTCTCACTGTTTGAAGATATGAAAAATGGAAAGTTCCGAGATGGAGAAAAGGTATTGAGAGCTAGGATTGATATGGCATCCCCTAACATCAATATGCGCGATCCGGTCATTTACCGTGTGGCACATATGAAC
>JAAVYC010000197.1 GCA_022790905.1 Lachnospiraceae bacterium
CAATATTATCAGTTGCATAGCCACCATTTAAACATGGAAATGTGTCAACTTGTAGTTGCAATGATATTTCGTGTTAAAATCAATGTAGTATTCCTATTTACAAATTTCAACTTTCTTAGTTCTATTTCATTCAAAAAGCAAAGAACAATAACTTTAACTTCCAATGGTGTCTCTTTTCCCGGCAGATATGAACACGGAAAGCCGAAAAAGCTCGTAAATCCGATACTTTTGGCATTACATAGATTTGAAGTTCACATTATTTTTGTGTGCTTTGAGGGCATTTTTACATTAGTGAGAGTGCAAACAGATGTTCTGAAATTATTTTGCGTGATAGTGTAGATAAGAATAGAAAAATAGAATGAAATATTGATAGCAGAAGGAAAAGGGCTGGTTAATGGTTCTTTTTTTGATTGTAATGTGTATTTGTCTTTCAAATATGCGGCGGTTTGCCATTTCTGCGGGCAGGCAGGGCGCCTGATAACGGAAATGATTTGGAAAGTAAGGAAGTGATGGCCCATGATTTTCCTTTTGACCATATCCCTATCATGCAAAAAACGTCAATGACTCTTAATGATTAATAATAATTGATCGATATATAAAGTAACGAAATAGAACGAAAGGAAGAAAAAGATATGGAAAAGGAAGAAATTACACCGAGCGAATGGCAGGTCATGGAAGTTCTTTGGGCGAGTGATACTCCACTGACATCCTCCGAGGTTTACAAAAGGATGCAAGGGAATGTGGATATGTCGATGAGGATGGTGCGGGTGCTGGTGAATCGCCTGAACCAGAAGGATATCCTTGGATACACTGTGGATGAGCATGATTCAAGGGTTTACCACTACTATGTGCAAAAGCAGAAAGAGGAATGTGTGAAGGAGAAAAGCAGGAAATTTGTGGATAGCTATTTTTCCGGTAGCGGGACAAATGCAATGGCAGCGCTGCTGCAGAGCTTCGCGCTGACGGATGAGCAAATAAAGGAACTGGAGGAGATTCTGAAGAAGAGTAAGGGGCAGAATGCAGAATCTTCAAATGAAAAGGAGTGATGGGAATGTCCGACTGGAGACAATTAGTCAGCCTCATAAATTTTGGCATGGCTTATTATACTACCCAGCTTGTTCGGTGTGCGGCATTTTCCTTCGTGCTGATTGGGCTTGTGATACTGCTCCGAAAGATATTTTTTTCGGAACGGACTTTTTTAAGGGGAATGTTATGGGCATTGTTCTTAGTCATTCCATTTCTCGGAAGATTGAAGCTGTTTTATGAAAATGAAGCTGTACTAAAGGCAACATGGAGGATTACGGCAGTAACGGTTTCATGGCTGTGGGTTGACCGCATTTATATGGCGGGCATTCTAATGGCCGCTATCTGCATATTCGGGAAATGGTTGCGTCTTTGGAAGTATGTTGCCGAGATTAAAAATGTTGTGTTTGAAAATATCTGTATCTGTGTCACAGACATGAATATCACGCCGTTCACTGTCGGGCTGCTAAAGCCGAAAATCGTCCTGCCTAAAGTGATGATGGACAGTTATAGCGTGGAGGAGCTGAAGACTATTGTACAGCACGAGCAGACCCATATCCGCCTAGGGCATTTATGGTTTGGATTTGTATGGGATATACTGAGGTGCCTTCTGTGGATCAATCCGTTCCTGACAGTTTTTCAAAAGCATATCCGGGCGGATATGGAAGATATCTGTGACAGGGTGTGCATACAAAGCAGCGGGAAGACAGCTCACGAATATGGCTTAGTATTGCTCAAAAGTTTGAAGATTCTGCGTTTCGGACAGGAGAACATACCGCCTGCCGCCACTTATGCGAGGGAAAAGGGGTTTGCAGATATGAAAAGGCGGATGGAGGAAATCGCATGCTTCCGTCCATACCGAAAATGGCTGTGCAGGGGCATGACAGCCGCAGGCTTTCTGGTAATTGCAGTTACATTAATGGCTGTACATATGCATTCCTATGCCCGCTGCAATGAAAGCAGGGATATTCTGGTCGGTAAATATGAAGGGGAAAATGCAGTTGTTTCATGCGATACCGAAGAGTTAAGCAAGATGATCTCATATGATGACGAGTATGTTTATGTGGAAAGGAAGGCTTTTGAGAATTTCCTAATTAAAAATAATGCAGATGGAAACATATGTATTGCTTTTGGTGGCTTTTATAAGCTCCCTGGTTTGTGCGGCATGGCGGAACACTGTTTTTATGAAAGAAATTCAGAGGATGCGGTAGTGAAGATTCCTTATGAAAGCATAAAGGGTAATTGGTATTATGAACTGCTCAAAATGTTATAAGTGAAGTGTGTAGGTGAAATGGATTTCATCTAAATTTATTATCAAGGAGGAAAAAATTATGGCAATGGAGATCACAAACAATTACAGTAGTTATACAGCGCAGAGCATAGCAGGCAACGCGAAAAAGAAGGAAACAGAAAAAGCGCAGGAAACAATGGGGCGCAGTAAATCAAAGAGTACGGCAGAGTATGCGAATGAACTGGTGAAACTTGTTCCAAGTGTGGAATTTCGTGTAGGGAATGCCTGTGTATCCGATAAAAGCGGCAAGTCACTGACCGTTAATTCCCAACTTTTGGAAAAAATGCAGAACGATCCCAAAAAAGAGAAGAATATGAAAGACATGATAAAAGGTGTCGAGTCTATGTCTAAATTGGCAGAGAGTATAGCGAAAGCCAGTGGCTGGACCATAGTGTATCAGCACAGTTATATTGATGAGAACGGAAAATATCATTGCAGAATGCAAAGCAAAAATGATTTTATGTTAAATATGAGCGCTAAGCTCCGGGAAGAAAGGAAGAAAAATTCTGAGAGACTGCTTGAAAGGACAAAAGAAAAGGTACAAGAGGAATCGGTCTATAGCAGGGCGGAGCAGTTCTTAGAAGAAAAAATTGCTGCTTCCAAAGATGGCACGATTTATCTGAATGATACAGATATGAAAATAATTATAGAAGCTGCCCAGGAAGAGGATGCAAGCAAAACCATTGTAAAAAATCAGCCACAAGTTGGTGCGAATCTGGATTTGAAGATATAAGGATAGAATCCTTCGTAAAATACAGTTTAAAAGAGGCTGACATGCTGATTGCGAAAAATAACGCAAAGAAACTTTGAGCAAAATTTAACGGAAGTGTGTGTGCGTTTGTGGTAAAATAATATATAAATTGATATGCTATACTTTTCATAGTGTTAAAAGTCACACAAAAATGGAGAGAG
The DNA here is from genome assembly GCA_022790905.1 of Lachnospiraceae bacterium. Lineage (GTDB taxonomy): Bacteria > Bacillota > Clostridia > Lachnospirales > Lachnospiraceae > Maccoyibacter. The sequence goes on from JAAVYC010000197.1 coordinate 3,227, forward strand.
CGAAATGAAATTATTAAAAAAACACGCTGAAAAAGTCGAAATGAAAGCATTTTTCAATAATCTTGCCGAGAAAATTGAGCAGGCAGCGAAAAAAAGATATGGAACAAATCTGGAAAGAAATCAGTGAGGAAAGAATATATGCAGTTGCGCTTGTGACAGACAGCGGTTGTATTACCTTATTTTTGGCATTGAATACTTATGAATATATGCGAAAAAAAGATGCAGAATACTTAGAAATGCTGCATGGTAATTTATCCGAAGAAGATATTAAAAATGTGAAAGAAGGCACTGCCAGCTTTACGAAATGGACGCCCGATGAATGGGGATATTCTGAAGGAAGGGATAGTCAGTTAGCCGAAATCAGTAAGCTGTTATATAACAAAGAAGAAGCAGATTCAAAGGAATATGAAAAATATACTGCACACTTTTTTGAATCGGTCACCTCTGCATTTAAAAATTTGATTGCGGAAAAAACAATGGAAAGTATGCCAGAAATTACGTTAACCGACAATATTGAAGAAATTGTATAAGAATGATATAATGACATTGCATTTTTATTATAAATGAGTGTATAGAGAATTGACGTTAAAGGAAAATATTTATTTGATTACTGAAGTTGTCGAGGTGGTACGATGAAAAAACGTATTTTGTCCGTGGGGATGTTATTGGTGCTGCTTTTATTGCTGGGCACAACACTCTACTGGAACGGAAATTATGTTATTTATATTATTTCTTACATATGTTGTTTTACATTTTTACTGTATTCTTCTGTTTTTGTGGCGCCTGCGAATTGGGAGAAGATTGTACAACTTGTGATTTATACTGTGGTTGTAGTGGCACAGATTCTGTTTGCAGTTTTAATTATTCGCCCATCGTTTAGCAGGGGATTTATTTTCGATTCTGGTCGATTGTTAGGGATCATGCTTCTTTTTACCCCGTTTCAGATAAGGCAAGTCTTTTTTTTGAAACCTGAAAATGGTGATTCTCTGGTCTCGTCAATAGAGGAATGGTCAGCGTTATCCTATGCACAGCTGCTCTATGAAAAAGAAGCCATTGTTGATAGGATTGCAAAAGTGCAAAAAGCGGGAAAAGTATTGTCGAAAGGGCAATTATGGGATGTTCTTCAGGATTTGCCCAGACATAAATGTTTTTCCTATGTCAATAACGGCAGTCTCACCGATGAATATTTTGAGAAGGCTTATTCTTCACTGGATGACGGTTATCTCTATCTGATTCTCACCAGGTCTAAGAGTGCGGTGAGTGAAGTAATCGAACTTTTTACAAATCGACAATATAATCATGTGTCGATTTCTTTCGATCGTGAATTACTTACAATTATCAGTTATAACGGTGGTGAAAGGGTCGAACCACCCGGTCTCAACCCAGAATTAGTAAAAAATTTGGTGGGAGAAGCGGGGGCTTCTGTTATGGTCTATCGCCTTCCTGCCAGTTATGAGCAAAAGAAAATCATCTTAGACAAAGTATACGAGATTAATACAGATGGCAGTGCCTATAACATATTGGGATTGTTGTTTAAGTTTTCCTATCAGCCTAATATTATGTTTTGCTCTCAATTTGTCTATACCATGTTAGAGACCAGCGGGATCAACTATTTTGAAAAAGATGCAACCCATGTGATTCCTACGGATTTTGTGGAGCTGGATTACTATAGAAGACTGGAGTTCGTAACAGAAATCACGTTGAAAGAGACAGCTTCGAGTCGTGAAGAATATGTCAATGAAGAAAAATTGATAAATGAAAATGAGGGGAGTCGTCAATTGTGACGACAGGATCTCTCTAGAATTATACGAGGGTTATTTGCGCTGGTATCATATTTTTTGAAATTAGTAACAAATCTTTTTTAATTGGCTGATTTCAAGTTGCAATTTTTTAAGAGAAGTTGAGGTTTTTGTAACGGGCATCAAAAAATATCCGTTGATTTCCTTGACTTCTTTTACGATGTTGTTGACTTCATCTATTGTTTGGAGCCGTTCGCTGAAAAACAGGATGGGAATGGTGGAGGAAAGTTTTCGCACTGCGAGAGAGAATTCTTTTAACAGTCGAATGTCCTGAGCGATATAGTATTCCCGATCACTTGTTTGCATATGATGTTTTTCCCCGAGTCCGACATAAAAAATTAAAACATCTATGCCAATGCGCACGAGTTGCATTGCCTGCTTTTGTGTCCGTACCATTCCACAGGTGAGGAGGCTGTTCTCGTTTGCATTTTTAAAAAGTTCAATTTCTTTATCAAAACCTGTCTTTAAATTATCTAGATTCATCCCAAAATTACCGTCGATAAGAGAGATCGCTGGATAATTGTGAATTCCTATGAAGCCATATTGTCTCATTTTTTCCAAAAGAATTCGATTGTTGATAAAAGGGTCACAGCCGTTTAGACCGGCGGTGAGATTGCGATGATTCATAGTAGGCATCATGTCTGAGGCCATGGTTTCCATCATATGATTCGTGTTTCCAAATGCGAGATATCCGGCTAAAAAACGGTTTTTTGCATTCTGATAATCAGCAGTGGGATAGAGGAGAATCAGATCACATCCGCTTTCACTACAGCATTTCTCCTCCGCTAGATTGTCTACGCCGGCGGCGACAATAAAATGTTTAGAGTCCATTTTTTTGTGCAGTTTATCAAGAATCGCTTTTTTGCTCATGGTCTGTCTCACCTCTGTAAAATAAATTTTTATTTTCATATAACGGTTTAAATAAAAGATACCCAAAATCAACACAGAGTGGTTGAGTTTGGGTAAGTCATTTATCAAAAATAATGAGATTCCAGTATCAACTGTTATGTATTATAACACG
>JAAVYC010000198.1 GCA_022790905.1 Lachnospiraceae bacterium
AGATGAGTTTTCCAGAAGAAGTCAGATATAATCCGGCCGAATGTACTTTGACTCCCTTAGAACCAAAATAATATTCTTTTCCACAGATGTTTCGTATGGAATTTTTTGCTAAAGTTGTTTTGCCATTTTTACAATCATAGCATTTTTTCGTGGCTGTATTGTAAATTCTAGTGCATGACCCTTTCGCATTGAAGTAATATTTCTTTTTATTTACCGTTTTCCAGACTTTTTTCTGTATCTGCCATTTTTTCGCGCGGTAATTGTAGTTGTAAAATTTCCAGATATTTTTTGTTTTTTTCATACGGGCGGTTACATAACCCTTTTTGCTGACTTGTACGTAATATTTTCCGGATATGGTTTTCCAGCCATTCTTTGTGATCCGAATCCCTTTGGAATTAAAATAGTATAGTTTTTCGTTTCGGAGTGTAAAAATCTCATTCTTTACAGAGACCATTTTACCGCTACTATATTTTTGACATTTTTTCGTGCGCGTGTTATAAATCTTGGTACATTTTCCTTTGGAGTTAAAGTAATATTCTTTTTTGTCTACGATTTTCCAGACATTTTTTTGAATCTCCCATGTCTGGAGACGGTAATTGTAGTTGTAAAATTTCCAGATATTCTTTGTTTTTTTCATACGGGAAATTACATAACCATTTTTGCCGACTTGTATGTAATAGTTACTGGATATGGTTTTCCAGCCCTGTTTGGTTATTCGGATTCCTTTGGAATTAAAATAGTATAGCTTTCCGTTTCGGAGTGTACAGATCTCATTTTTTACAGAGACCATTTTACCGCTACTGTATTTTTGGCATTTTTTCGTGCGCGTATCGTAAATTCTGGTACATGTACCATTAGAATTAAAATAATATTCTTTTTCATTTACGATCTTCCAGACATTTTTTTGAATTTCCCATGTTTGGCTGCCATACTGATAATGATAAAATTTCCAGATGCCGTTTACACTGATCATTTTAAACGTCACAGAACCGTTGTTTCCGACATAATAGAGTTCTGCGGAGGAAATGTTTTTCCATCCCTGTGTAGTTTGGAGAATTCCATAGGAATCAAAGTAATAAACTTTATGATCACTCAGAGGAAATACCATATTCTTTGCGGGAACCATTTTGACATTGTCATTTACTAAGAGCTGCTTTGTGGCAGTGTCGTAAATTTGTGTACAGATGCCATACGTGTTAAAAAAGTATTGTTTTGTAAGTACCGTTTCCCAGAGATTTTTTTGGATTTCCCAGGTAGTGGTCCTGAGGTTGTATTTATAAAGTTTCCAGATTCCGTTTGTCGCTTCCATTTTGTATGTCACATGACCGTTATTATCGACATAAAATTTTTCATTGGATATTTCATACCAGCCAGTTGCTGTGATTTGTGTGTGGTCAATGTACAATACATAATTATTGTCTAGCAGGACAAGGCCGGTTGCAGGTGCGTCTGTGCCGTTATTTTGTACGGATTCGGTTGGCTCCTGTTTCGGTGCGTTGGTCTGGATATCGGTGTCTGTACTTTCGTCTACATTTTTTGTATCAGATACAGTTGCATTTTCCGTATCGCCATCTGTCCTTGGAGTGTTGGCATCGATGTTATCTGTCGAGTCCATTACGGGTGTGTTGACATCCTCTGTCTCAGTGCTCCCTGTCTCTTCTTGTCCGGTAGAAGAATGTTCTACTTTGGTAACGTTATCCGTTGTTTGATCATTGGGAGTTGCTTCCTGCGCTGACAGTGCGTCTTCTTTTGCAGATGTTTTTCCGGTCTCGGCTTGCAAGAAAATGGTATCGCTCAACATCGCAAATAGTAATAGCAGTGTAAGTGCAGTTTTAAACAATGATTTTTTCTTTTGTTTCATACGTTCCTCCTCTGTTTCTATTCTATGCTCCGATTATGCCATGTCCGAAAGTAGACGTTTTGACATCTGGTTTTTGGAGCTATGATATATTATACCACAATTTATTTTTAAAAGGTTCCTATCAAAACAGTTTTTTCTATAGACAGGCATTGCTACACCTTGCACAAGAAATTGCATAATTTAAAAGAAAAGGCAAAATGCAATGGAACGAATCAGGGAATTGTTGAATACTTCCTATTTGCATAAAAGGGGATATACCGGAAAAGGAATTACAGTAGCAGTTATGGATACAGGACTGTTTTGTCATAAAGATTTTGCTGGACGTGTGATGGGCTTTTATGATGTGATTAACGGGGAAAAAGAATGTTATGACGACAATGGCCATGGGACACATGTTGCAGGAATCATTGGTTCTAGCGGATGTGCAGGGATGGGGCAATATATGGGAATGGCTCCGGGATGTAATTTGTTGCCCATTAAAGTGCTAGATCGAAAAGGCGGGGGAAATACAGACCAGGTCAAAGAGGCCATTGAGTGGCTGTTAAGCCAAAAAGAAAAATACCGAGTACGGATTTTGAACATTTCTGTGGGCATGCTAAAAAATGCAGGGGAGGAAGAGCAGGTTGAGTTGATAAAATTAGTGGAGGACGTGTGGGATGCAGGAATTGTTGTCGTTGCGGCTGCTGGAAATAATGGTCCGGCAGAGAATTCTGTGACTATTCCGGGTATTTGCAGAAGTATTATTACCGTTGGAAGCAGCGATGATAAAGAGCAAATCGTTCGAGGACAGGGATTGCGCCGTGGCTACAGCGGCAGAGGTCCGACAGACAGTTGCGTGATGAAACCTGAGATTTTAGCACCGGGGACACAGATTATAAGCTGTGATATGAAAGAAAACGGCTATACGACAAAGAGTGGAACTTCTATGGCGACCCCGGTTGTGGCGGGAGCAATTGCGCTGTTGCTGAGTAAGTATCCGTGGATGACGCCAAAAGATGTGAAATTAAAATTATATCATACGGCGGATCGAAGTTGCGATAGTAAATGGCTGCATGTCTGGGGGTGCCTGGATCTGGTAAAATTATTAAAGTAATTTGCTTTATTTGTCATTGTGTGATAGAGTAAGAAAATCAAAAGAGTAGGTGGAATCATGAGGAAAATAGGAAACGCTCTTTTTCGCAGAGCTGTATTAATTCCATTGTTCATTGTACTTCAATTTTCATGGCTGGCGCTCGTATTGTATCAGTTTAGTTTGCAATATACTTTTATCAATATTTTATTTATCATTGCTGCAGTGATTTTAGCGGTAATCATCTACGATAAAGATAGGTATGCAGAGGGAAAAATGTCGTGGATTTTTCTGATTTTGGTAGTCCCGATCATCGGGGTATCGCTTTATTTTATTTTTGGAAGATCAACACTTACGAAAAAAACAGAAGAGAAATTGGAACGTGTCAATGAAGAGATAGATCCCTTTTTGACAGAAGATGAGCAGGTAGAAAAGGCAATTGCAAAGGAGAATAAACGGATTTATAATCAGGTTCGTTATATCAGAGACTGGGCGGGATACCCTATTTATCAGTCGACACAGACACAGTATTATACTTCTGGAGAAGCGATGTTTCCCGTGATGTTGGATGCAATCAGGAGTGCAACATCTTTTATCTTTTTGGAATTTTTTATTTTTGACAGTGGTATCATGTTGGATCAGCTTTTGGAAGTGCTGGATGAAAAGGTTGCGCAGGGCGTTGAGATACGTATGATTTATGATGACGTGGGCTGTTCTAATACGCTTCCGGCAAATTATTGGCAGAAGATGGAAGAGAGAGGCATTCAATGTACGGCATTTAACCCGTTTCGGCCGATTATGTCGATTATTATGAATAACCGTGATCACAGAAAAATTCTTGTCGTGGACGGGAGAATAGCATTTACGGGCGGAATCAATATTGCTGATGAATATATTAACGCGATCAGCCGATTTGGCTATTGGAAAGATACAGGAGTAAAAATCGAGGGAAAAGCAGTCTGGAGTTTTACGGCGATGTTTCTTAAGATGTGGAACTTTGCGAAAGAGACGACGGAGAACTACTTGGCTTATAAACCAGATTTGAATTGGAAAAAATCATACGATTCGGATGGATATGTACAGCCTTATGCTGATTCTCCAATTGACCATGAAAATCAGGCGGAGAATATCTATCTGAATATTATTAATTATGCAAAAGATTATGTGTATATTTTTACACCATATTTGATTATTGACGAGGAAATGTGTGTTTCACTCTGTAATGCGGCAAAATCGGGTGTGGATGTACGAATTGTGCTCCCCGGAATTCCGGATAAAAAAATGGTCTTTTTGCTGACGCAGTCTTATTATAAAAAATTATTGAAAGCGGGGATAAAGATCTACCAGTATGCAAAAGGATTTGTGCATGCAAAATGTTTTGTGTGTGATGATGAGATTGCTACAGTCGGCAGTATTAATTTAGATTATAGAAGCTTGTATCTGCATTATGAATGTGGTATTTTTATGTATCAGTCCAAAGCAGTTATGCAGGTAAAAAGTGATATCTTAGAGACGATTCAGCAGTCTAAAAGAATTTCTTTTGAATTCTGCGAAAATAGAGAGTGGTATGTGAAAGTGTTGCAGTGTCTGCTTCGGCTGTTTGCACCGTTACTCTGAATAACATAGAAAAGTCCCGCGCGGGAAGTATCTTTTGTGAGAGAAAACGATACTTCCCGGATGGGGATACTTTTTTAAAAGAATTTGGAGATCAGTTTATGGAAATAGTCTTTAAAGCCGGCTTTGTTTACGCTCTTTTTGCTGATGATGTTGACTTCGCCGATCACTTTGCCATTTAAGGAATAGATTGCTTTTCCGATGATGGCACCTTTTTTTACAGGTGCTTCTACGGTTTTTGGAAGGGAGACTTCTTTTTTGACTGTGTTCAGATCGCTTCCCTTGGTATCTACGTACTGGAAAGAGGTCTCGTAAGAGATCGGGATTTTTTCAGTGACACCTTTTTTTACATTGATTGGAGTGAGCTTTTCTTTATTTTCATCGGAGTAGAGCTGACACTTTGCAAAGCCATAATTGAGCAAAGAGGAAGCATCCTGAAAACGTCCTTTAGGGTCTGGCGCTGTCATGATGACTGCGATCAGCTCGAGGTCGTCTTTCTTTGCAGTGGCAGAGACACAGAATTTTGCCTCGTCGGTGGAACCGGTTTTTAATCCCGTGGCATACTGATATTGGCGGATTAATTTGTTTGTGTTTGCGAGTCCGAACTCTTTGCTTCCCTTTTTGGTCTCATGAGTGATGGTATCCATCCAGATCGTAGAGTAATCATGGACTTGTGGATGTTTTGTGATCAGCTCACGGGACATCAGGGCAACATCATATGCGGTAGTCATGTGTTTTTTGACATCGAGGCCGCAGCAATTTACAAAATGTGTGTGCTTCATGCCGAGATTTTTGGCGCGCCTGTTCATCTGCGCAACAAATTCTTCTTCAGAACCGGAAATGTGTTCGGCCATGGTGACGCAGGCATCGTTTGCGCTAGCAACAGCAATACATTTGATCATGGTCTCCACGCTCTGCGTTTCACCCGGTTCTAAGAAAACCTGGGAGCCGCCCATACTTGCCGCGTACTCGGAAGTAGTCACGGTATCCGTCAATTTGATCTTTCCGTCTTCTATGGCATCGAAAATGAGAAGAAGGGTCATAATTTTTGTGATACTGGCGGGATGTACCGAGGCGTTTGCATCTTTTTCATAGATAATGGTTCCACTTTTTGCTTCAAGCAAAATCGCATGCGGAGCAGAAAGATTTAGGGAATCGCTTTCTTTATTGCTCTTTTTCTTTCCGGAAGTCTTTGTGTCTGCTTCATTACTAAGAGATGAGGCAGACGATACTGAAAGAAGCAGTGC
>JAAVYC010000199.1 GCA_022790905.1 Lachnospiraceae bacterium
AACGGAATCCTGCGACTGGGCGGCGATGCTTTTTCGCATGTATAGCAGGTGGGCAGGAGATCAAGGATATCAGTTGGAGGTACTGGATTCTCTCGACGGAGAGGAAGCTGGAATCAAATCCATTACGTTTCAGATTAGCGGGGAAAATGCCTATGGTTATCTGAAATCTGAAAAAGGAGTGCATCGTTTGGTTCGAATTTCTCCCTTTAATGCGGCGGGTAAAAGGCAGACTTCTTTCGTCTCTTGTGATGTTATGCCTCAGATTGAAGAGAACCTTGATATCGAAATTGCAGATGATGATATCCGGATTGATACGTATCGTTCTTCCGGAGCTGGGGGACAGCACATCAATAAGACTTCCTCGGCAATTCGTATCACACATCTTCCGACTGGAATTGTGGTCCAGTGTCAAAATGAGCGTTCTCAGCACATGAATAAAGACAAGGCGATGCAGATGCTAAAAGCAAAGCTCTATCTTTTAAAACAGGAGGAAAATGCGAAAAAGGCAGCGGACATCCGCGGGGATGTCACGGAGATCGGATGGGGAAACCAGATCCGTTCTTATGTATTACAGCCGTATACAATAGTAAAAGATCACCGCACAAACGAGGAGACAGGAAATACAGATAGCGTCTTAGATGGAAAAATTGATCTTTTCATGAATGCATATTTAAAATGGATTGCATTAAAGTAGCATAAAAATCGTAAAAGGGATATTGCACTTTGCAATATCCCTTTATGATGTACGGAAAAAAATACGAAAAAATGGGTTGCATTCTGTATGGGAAGTGTGATATTATCTTTCTTGCGAAAACAATTGTATTTCTGACACAAACACAGGAGGAGTAGAATGGAGGAAAAAGCTTCACATTTTGTCCTAAAAAAAAAGGCAGTGCCGGATGTATTATTGCGGGTAGTAGAGGCAAAAAGGCTTTTGGAATCGGAAAAAGTTCTGTCTGTTCAAGAAGCGACGAAACGTGTGGGCATCAGCAGGAGTTCTTTTTATAAATATAAAGATGATATTTTTCCTTTTCATGAAAATAAAAAAGGAAAGACAATCACAATGGTAATACAAATGGATGATGAGCCAGGGCTTTTATCTATTGTTCTTAAAACGGTAGCTGAGTATCATGCGAATATCTTAACGATACATCAGAGTATTCCGGTGAATGGGATTGCTTCGTTGACATTGAGTGTCGATGTTTTACCGGAAACCGGAGATATCACACGTATGACAGAGACCATTGAAGGACAAAAAGGAATACATTTTTTAAAAATATTATCTAGGGAGTGACAAGAGATGATTAAAATTGCAGTATTAGGATATGGAACAATTGGTTCCGGAGTAGTGGAAGTGTTAGAGAGAAATTGTGAACACATTGCACAGACCGCCGGAGAGGAAATTGCAGTAAAATATGTGTTGGATTTGAGGGATTTCCCAAATGATCCGATTCAGGAGAAGATCGTACATGATTATAAAGTGATAGAGCAAGATCCTGAGGTAAAAGTTGTAGTAGAGGCAATGGGCGGTGTAGAGCCTGCATATACTTTTGTAAAAGGTGCCCTGCTTGCCGGAAAACATGTGACAACTTCCAATAAGGCATTGGTTGCGAAACATGGAGCAGAGCTTTTGGCGATTGCAAAAGAGAGAGAGTTGAACTTTTTATTTGAGGCGAGTGTAGGCGGAGGTATTCCAATCATCCGTCCTCTGGTGACATCTCTTACCGCAGATGTCGTAGAAGAGATCACGGGTATCTTGAATGGAACAACAAATTATATGTTGACAAAGATGAGTGCGGAGGGTTCTGATTACCACGAAGTTTTAAAAGATGCGCAGGAAAAAGGTTATGCGGAGGCAGATCCGACGGCAGATGTTGAGGGATTTGATGCCTGTCGCAAGATTGCTATTTTGACTTCTCTGGTATGTGGAAAGACCGTAGATTTTGAGGAGATACATACAGAAGGAATCTCAAAGATTACACCGATTGATATTGCCTATGCAAAGGCAATGGGACGTTCGATCAAATTATTGGCAACTAGCAAATTGAGTGACGGAAAATATTATGCAATGGTAGCGCCGTTTATGTTGGGGGCAGAGCATCCGCTATACAATGTCAATGATGTATTTAATGCGATCTTTGTGCATGGAAATATGTTAGGTGACGCCATGTTTTATGGAAGCGGAGCCGGAAAGCTTCCGACTGCCAGTGCTGTGGCGGCCGATATTGTGGATATTGTCAAACATTTAAACCGCAATATTATGATTTCATACAGCGGTGAGAAAATGGAATTACTAGACATCAAAAAAGCAGAAAACAGATATTTTGTCCGCGCAAAATCCGACGAGAAAAAGGTGAGAGAAGTTTTTGAAAATATCGCGTTTATTAAGATCAAAGAGGTGTTAGATGAGGTCGCATTTGTGACAGCGGAAATGAGTGAGGAAACTTATTTGAAAAAAGCAGAAGAACTCGGTGACATTATTCAAATGATCCGTGTAAATTAGGAGGCAGTTTTTGTGAAATATATTATTGTATTAGGAGACGGTATGGCGGACGAATCTATACTGGAACTGAAAAATAAAACTCCCCTGGAATATGCCAGGACACCGATGATGGATAATTTGGCAGGGATGGGAGAAATTGGAATGGTGCATACGATTCCGGATGGAATGAAACCGGGAAGTGACACGGCAAATCTGTCTGTTCTCGGATATGATCCTAAAAAATATTATTCGGGACGTTCCCCATTGGAGGCGCTTAGTATCGGCGTTCCAATGAAGGACAGTGATATTGCGCTGCGCTGTAACCTTGTCACGCTTTCTGAAGAAGAAGAGTATTATGAGGAGAGGAAAATCCTCGATCACAGTTCCGATGAGATCAGTACGGAGGATGCGGCAATTTTATTGGAAGCTGTAAAAAAGGAGTTACAGGCGGAGCAGTATCAGTTCCATGTGGGAACCAGTTACAGACATCTGTTAATCTGGGATCACGGAGAAGTGATCGATCTCGTACAACCGCACGATGTTTTGGAGCAGAAAATTGGAGATAAATTGCCACAAAATCAAGATTTGAGAGAGATGATGAAAAGGAGTTATGATATTCTGGTAAATCATCCGATTAATGTAGAGCGTAGGAAGAAAGGCTTAAATCCTGCCAATTCCTGCTGGTTTTGGGGTGCTGGAACGAAGCCGTCGCTCTCTTCTTTTGAGGGAAAGACAGGGAAAAAAGGAGCGATGATTTCGGCAGTAGATCTGTTAAAGGGAATCGCAGTGGGCGCCTCTATGAAAGTGATTCATGTAGAAGGGGCCAATGGAGGATTGCATACAAATTATGAGGGAAAAGCAGAAGCCGCTGTAAAAGTGCTGGTAGAAGATGGCTATGATTTTGTCTATGTTCATGTAGAAGCGCCGGATGAGATGGGACATCAGGGCAGTGTGGAGAAAAAAGTACAGGCGATTGAGAATTTAGATGAGCGGATCATACGTCCAATTGTACAGGGAATGGAGAAAGCGAAAGAGGAGTATCGTCTTCTCGTGCTGCCGGATCATCCGACACCGATTTCCATTCGGACACACACGGCGGGCAATGTGCCATATATGCTATATGATAGCGGAAAGGAAGAACATAAATCCTGGCATTACAATGAGAAAGAAGCTGCCCAAAGCGGAACATTGATCCAAGAAGGGCATCGGTTGATTGATTATTTGTTTTCGAGGTAAGATTTCATAGGAAAACCAGGTTTAGAATAAGATGTAAAACATCTAGGAGGAAGTTATGCTAATAGTTAAAAAATTTGGAGGCAGTTCTGTTGCTGACAAAGAGAGAATTCAAAACGTTGCGAAAAGATGCGTGGAAGACTATAAAGACGGTAATGATGTGGTTGTGGTACTTTCCGCGATGGGCAAAACAACAGATCAATTGATTGAAATGGCACATGATATCAATCCAAATCCATCGAAAAGAGAGATGGATATGCTTTTGGCAACAGGGGAACAGACTTCGGTAGCGCTGATGTCCATGGCGATGTCCGCACTCGGTGTTCCATCTATTTCACTGAATGCATTTCAGGTAGCGATGCACACGTCATCTGCCTATGGAAATGCAAGATTTAAAAGAATTGACTCAGATCGAATTCGTCATGAACTGGATAATAAAAAGATTGTGATTATCACGGGATTCCAAGGTATCAATAAATATGACGATCTCACAACGCTTGGAAGAGGTGGTTCCGATACCACAGCAGTTGCGCTTGCGGCAGCACTTCATGCAGATGCCTGCGAGATTTACACCGATGTGGAAGGCGTTTATACAGCCGATCCAAGAGTTGTGCCGAACGCAAAAAAAATGAAGGAAATCACATATGATGAGATGTTAGAGCTTGCAAGTCTTGGAGCAAAAGTGTTGCATAACCGTTCGGTAGAAATGGCAAAAAAATATGGTGTACAGTTAGTAGTCCGTTCCAGTCTCAATAAGGCAGAGGGAACAGTTGTGAAGGAGGAAGTAGAAGTGGAAAGTATGCTTGTTAGCGGTGTTGCCGTAGATAAAAATGCAGCTAGAGTCGCATTAATCGGATTGAAAGATGAACCAGGTATTGCCTTTAAGGTATTTGATTTATTGGGTAAGAAAAATATCAATGTAGATGTAATTTTACAGTCTATAGGTCGCGATGGTACAAAAGATATTTCATTTACTGTCTCTAGAGATGTCGTAGATGAAGTAGAAAAAATTCTAGAGAAAAACAGAATGCGGTTGACATTTGAGTCTATCAGAACAGATTCTACGGTTGCGAAGGTGTCAGTTGTCGGAGCAGGAATGCAGACGAATGCCGGAGTGGCAGGAAAGATGTTTGAGGCACTCTACAATGTGGGTGTTAATATCCGCATGATTGCAACATCTGAAATCAGAATTACGGTATTGATTGATGAGGAAGATGTAGATGTGGCGACAAAAGCCGTACATGATAAGTTTATTGAAAATTAAATGAAAATGATAAAGAAACGATGAGAAACAGCTCCTCGAGTTTCTCACGTTCGCAGGCGGCGCAAAATTGGAATATAAGTATTCCGGCTTAGCTTATGCCTTCCGTGCAAATAGTAAACGGGATGTTGTAAAAATACACATCCCGTTTTGTCTATTTAGTTCAATTTTCTGAAAATGGCGAATCCATCTGTTCAGAAGGTTCAAAAGAATTTCTCGCTTGTTTTTCACGTAATACAGTCAAATAAAATTGCGCATAGGTCTGATTCACATAGGGCGTTACCCAGAGAAGACCAATGCCGAAGCTTAAAAGTCCGAGCAGATACATCCCGATAAAACTAAGGGATAGATAAAGGAGACGCAATTTATTGCCGTTCATCAGTTCTTTGCTCTCGCTGAAAAGGCGTTGAACGCTCATTTCCGGATTATCCATAAATAGATAGAAAATCAGAGCATATTGCAGAGAAATTTTGATGCCCCAAATGATACCTGCGATCAACAAAATCAAAGATAAACCAATGAGCGGAGCTGTGAAAACAGATGTGCTTAAAGCTGTGACTGAGAGGACACAACCTGGCAACAGTACCAAAACGATACGAGCATATAAAAGCAAGTAAGCGCCAATGATTTTTTGAGGATAGTTTTTAAATCCTGCAAAAATATCTGAGAACTGGCGATTTTCTTCTTTTGCAAGTCTCACGTGAAAACGAATCACACCACAGGATAAAATTGTACTGATAAAAGATATAATCAATACGGCCAGAAAATAAGAGAGATTCTGAAAAAGAGAATTTGTCTCAGATACATTCCGACTAAAAGGAAAGAGAAGCAGCGAAGGGAGCATTCCGTTTACGATTAAAACTAACATGGAAATGCCATAATTACCATTTAAGTCAAGTCTCGCACATCTCTTTAACTCTGTTGATGATTTTGTCATAATAAACTACTCTCTTTCTAACATTAGACGGCTATATTCAAATTGGCGCCAATCAAGCGCAAAGCGTCCATTGATTTTTTGTTTTTTTGATAAGGGTTGTTTTCATTTGGGTAGCGGATAGCAGTGTTTGTAGTGCCGCCGGATACATAAGATTTTCCGCATTCCGGACATACCGATGTGTGGATGGATACGGCTGCATAGACAACCTTTCCATTTTTTTGGGCGGCTTTTCCGTAAGCGTTCGAGACGTGTTCCCCTTCATGGGCACGTACACGGCTTGCAGCCGCATCCGGTGAAATATGGGATGCAGACTTAAAAGAAACCATTTCGTTAGAGCCATCCTGATATTTTCTATTTTTACAAGTCTGACATTCTTCACTCGAAGAGACAGAAAAAGGGTTTTTCGCATCCTGATTTTCTTGTACGTAAGGTGTACGATAAGTCGAAATCGGATAGGTATTTGTAAGAGTACCTATGGTCATAAAACATTCTCCTTCCTAATAAAAATATGATTCGTCTGATAAGGACATATACATCAAAATGTGTCCGGATAAAACGAAGATGGATCACTATAATTGTTATAAAAATTTTCCCATCCGCCTGCTTGCGAAATAAGATAAGAAAATGAGGCGTACAGAATTAGTGCAAGTAAAACCAGAGAGATTGTTCCTAAAATGACACCTATTTTGCCACTTGTCTCCATTGTCAATTCCCCTCCTTTAGAGAGAAGACCTAAAATAATGGCAAGGGGTCCTAAGATTAATGTTGTGTAGACAAAATATGGTGTGATCAAAGCGATAACACTGAGAATGACAGATGCAGTTCCCAGGGTTTGATTGCGCTTATTTTGATATCCTTCAAAAGGGTCTTCTTTTTCCTGTTGAAATTCAGAATCTTCCATAATGACCTCCAAAAATCGTTATTTTTTCTACTATTATAGCATTCTAAAAAATAAAAGACAATATTCTTTCTTGAAGCTGCATGTCTTTTCCGATATAATAAAACCGCATAGCAATGTAACAAGATTTATTTGGAACAGAGAAACCATGTGTATGATAGTCAGGAAGGATATGGCATTGGATATTATAAAAAAAATCGCACAGGAACTGGAGATAAAAGAATCGCAGGCAGATGCGGCGGTTAAGTTAATAGATGAGGGAAATACGATTCCCTTTATTGCGCGTTACCGCAAAGAGGCTACTGGAGCTTTGAATGATGAGGTGCTCCGAATGCTCTATGAAAGGCTGACTTACCTCCGCAATCTTGAAGAGAAGAAAGAACAGGTGTTAAGCAGTATCGAAGAGCAGGGAAAGCTGACAGAGGAACTGAGAAAACAGATTTTAGAGGCGCAGACGTTGGTAGTCGTAGACGATCTCTATCGTCCGTATCGTCCTAAAAGACGAACAAGAGCGACGATCGCAAAAGAAAAAGGGTTAGAGCCATTAGCAAATCTTATTTTACTGCAGAAGACGGACAAACCTCTTTCGGAGGAAGCGTTAGTATTTTTAAACGAGGAAAAAGAAGTACATACGGCAGAAGATGCCATTGCGGGGGCAAAGGATATCATAGCAGAACACATTTCTGACGAAGCAGACTATCGGATTCATATTCGCAAGCTTACCGAAAAGGAAGGACGAGTTGTCTCTCTTGCGAAAGATGAGAAAGAAGAATCTGTGTATGAGATGTATTATGAGTTTGAGGAACCCGTTTTGAAATTAGCGGGACACAGGATTTTGGCCCTAAATCGCGGTGAGAAAGAAAAGTTTTTAACTGTAAAAATAGAAGCGCCAAAGGAACGCATTCTTGGCTATTTGGAAAAGAAAGTAATCATTCGAGACAATCCGAATACGAGCCCTGTTTTAAAAGAGACGATTGAGGACAGTTATCAGCGCCTGATTGAACCGGCGATTGAGAGGGAGATTCGCAACGAATTGACAGAGAGAGCGGAAGATGGAGCAATTCGTGTCTTTGGAAAAAATTTGGAACAACTTTTGATGCAGCCGCCCATTGTGGGAAAAATGGTGCTCGGATGGGATCCGGCATTCCGCACAGGCTGTAAGCTAGCCATCGTCGATGAGACTGGAAAAGTATTGGACACAACCGTGATCTATCCGACTGCTCCGCAGAATAAAGTGGAAGAATCCAAAAAAATATTAAAAGGATTGATCAGTAAATATCAGGTCTCATTGATTTCTATTGGAAATGGAACAGCGTCTAGAGAGTCGGAGCAGATTGTGGTGGATTTGCTAAAAGAACTGTCGTTACCAGTTCAGTATGTCATTGTAAGCGAGGCGGGGGCTTCCGTCTATTCGGCGAGCAAATTGGCAACAGAAGAATTTCCGAATTTTGATGTAGGACAGAGAAGTGCAGCGTCGATTGCGAGACGTATTCAAGATCCTTTGGCAGAGCTTGTAAAAATTGATCCGAAATCAATTGGGGTTGGACAGTATCAGCACGATATGAATCAAAAAAAATTGAGTGAGGCGTTAGGAGGAGTTGTGGAGGACTGTGTAAATAAAGTTGGTGTCGATTTGAACACGGCTTCGGCCTCTCTATTGGAATATATCTCCGGCATCAGTAAGACGATTGCCAAAAATATTGTGGCGTACCGAGAAGAACATGGAAAATTTCAGACAAGACGGGAATTACTGAAGGTTTCAAAGTTAGGACCGAAGGCGTTTGAACAATGTGCCGGATTTATGCGTATCATTGATGGAAAAAATCCGTTGGATGCGACAAGCGTCCATCCTGAGAGTTATGATGCGGCAAAAGAATTATTAAAAAAGCTGGGGTGCCAGGAAGCTGATATCGCGGCAGGAAATTTAAAAGGAATTTCCAAAAAGATAAAAGATTATGCACAGCTTGCAAAAGAGTTAGAGATTGGAGCCATGACACTAGAAGATATTGTAAAGGAGCTGGAAAAACCGGCAAGAGATCCACGTGACGAGATGCCAAAGCCAATTCTTCGCACCGATGTGCTGGAGATGAAAGATTTAAAGGCGGGGATGAGATTAAAAGGAACCGTACGCAATGTTATTGATTTTGGCGCTTTTGTGGATATTGGCGTCCATCAGGATGGTCTTGTACATATTTCACAGATATGTGACCGCTATATTAAGCATCCATTGGAAGTGGTCAGTGTGGGAGATGTTGTGGAAGTTGAAGTGATGTCTGTGGATTTAAATAAACAGAGAATTCAGCTCACTATGAAAATCCAGGATTCTGTAACAAGTTGATAGGATGATAAAATACCATAATCATAAAGCGGAAAGAGGAGACGAAAACTATGAATCGAGGAAATGCCAAAAAGCCTGTAAGCGACATAAGATACATGACTATGACTGCAATGTTGTCTGCCGTTGCGTATGTATTGATGATGTTAGAATTTAGTATACCGATTATGCCGCCATTTATAAAAATGGATTTATCGGAACTTCCGGCGTTGATAGGTTCTTTTTCGATGGGACCGGTAAGTGGTGTGGTGATCTGTCTGATTAAAAATCTATTACATCTTCCATTGAGTACTACGGGAGGCGTGGGAGAACTCTCTAATTTTATTTTGGGTGCTTTATTTGTGGCTCCGGCGGGAATTTTGTACCGTATAAAAAAAGGACGTAAATATGCATTTATTGGTTCTATGATCGGAGCGGTTATTATGTCACTTGTCAGCGTGGCATCTAATTATTTTATTGTCTATCCATTTTACACAGCATTTATGCCAATGAAAGAGATTATCAATGCTTATCAGATCATTTACCCAAAAGCAGATACTTTGTTAAAGTGTCTGGTCATCTTCAATATGCCGTTCACGTTTGTAAAAGGCCTATTAAATGTCCTGATCACTTTTTTAATTTATAAACATATTTCCCCAATTATCAAGGGAACACAAAGTAAATAGGAGATGTCTATGAGAGAAGAATTTGATGTCAATTTAACGCCAAAAGATATGTATCGCTTTAATATGTATCACACCTACCATGGTTTTCAGGGAATTTTTTCCATTTTCATGGCAATACTGATTCTGGTATTGACGATCACAACGTGGGAAGATTTGGAGAGCACACGCAGATCCATTTATATTGTGCTGTGTGTAGTGTTCGCGTGTTATATTCCGCTGAATTTATGGATCCACGCAAAACTTCAGATTCAGCGTTCCGAGCAATTGCGCAGTACACAGCATTTTACGGTAGATGAACGGGGAGTGACGATCTCACAAAATGGAGAGGAAGCGATATTGGAATGGGGAAAGGTGTTTAAGGTAGTGGGAACAAAGAATAATCTGCTTGTATACAGCACAAAAATCAATGCCTATGTCTTTCCAAAAAGAGATTTAGGAGAACATGAAAAAGGTGTTTGTGCTATGATGAGGGAGCACTTAGAAACATATCGTTTGCATATAAAGTAGGTGAAAGAATGGTAATAGAAACATTTTCCGCTGAGGACACAAAAGCGTTGGGAGTGGAAATGGGACAGAATGCAAAGCCGGGGGAGTTTTATGCGTTAATCGGAGACCTAGGTGTGGGAAAAACTGTTTTTACACAGGGAATTGCCCAAGGGCTTAAGATTGAAGAGTCCATAAACAGTCCGACTTTTACGATTGTGCAGATCTATGAGGAGGGAAGAATACCGTTTTACCATTTTGATGTCTATCGGATTGGAGATATCGAGGAGATGGATGAGATTGGCTATGAGGATTATTTTTATGGAGATGGGCTTACAATGGTCGAATGGGCAAATTTAATAGACGAAATATTACCGGAACATTATTGTCGCATTACGATAGAAAAAGATTTAGAAAAAGGGTTTGATTACCGAAAAATTACGGTAGAAGAGATTTAGGAGGCATGGGATCAATATGAAAATTTTGGCGTTAGACAGTTCCGGATTAGTTGCCAGTGTTGCGGTATTGGAAGATGAAAACCTTTTGGGTGAATTTACCATGAATTATAAAAAGACGCATTCTCAGACTCTGCTGCCGATGTTGGAGGAATTGGCCTCGATGATAGAGTTAGATTTAGAAAGTGTCGATGCGATTGCAGTGGCGGGAGGACCAGGTTCTTTTACGGGGCTTCGTATCGGTTCTGCCACGGCAAAAGGACTGGGATTGGCCTTGAAAAGACCGATCATCAGCGTGCCAACTGTGGAAGGTCTTGCCTATAATCTGTACGGAAATCGGAATCTGGTCTGTCCGCTGATGGATGCCAGAAGAAATCAGACTTATACGGGAATTTATGCGTTTGAAAAAGATGGAATGCAGATATGGACAAAGCAATGTGCTGTTGAAATCGGAGAGATTTTGGAAAAAATAAACGAATTTGGGCGTTCTGTCGTATTTTTGGGGGACGGGATTCCAGTATTTCGTGCTATAATAGAAGAAAAATGTAAAGTAGAATATGAATATGCACCGCCTCATCTGAATAAACAGCGGGCAGGTGCGATCGGTGCTTTAGCGATGGAATATTATCGTCGGGGCAAAATAGAAGACGCCGCAAAACACAGTCCGGACTATTTGAGGCTTTCTCAGGCAGAACGGGAGAGACTGGAAAAGGAAAAGAACTAATATGCAGATTCGCCTTATGAAAAAAAGCGATATAGAGGAAGTGGCACAGATCGAAAGAGAGACGTTTTCCATGCCATGGTCACAGAGAGCATTTTTGCAGTCGCTGGAGATGGAGCATGTGCTGTTTCTTGTCGCAGAAAAGGAAAATGAAATAGCAGGTTATATCGGTGTCTATTTTGCGGCGGATGAAGCGGAGATTACAAATGTGGCAGTAAAAGAAAAGTTTCGCAGACGCCATATAGGAGAATCGCTGGTAAAAGAAATGGTACTGAGGGCAAAAGAGCGAGGAGCTGTCTTTGCTTTTTTGGAAGTGCGCTGCAGTAATGCAGAGGCAATCGCTCTCTATGAAAAAATGGGATTTTCTATTTGCGGAAGCAGAAAAGGATTTTATGAAAAACCAAGAGAGGATGCCTATGTTATGGTATTCGCACCAGACATTTCCACTATTCAGGCAGGATCATAAGATTTTATAATGAAGTATCAGGAGATCTTAGGAGGTATGCAAATGAAGAGTGAAGAAAAAAAACGAATCTGTAACTGTTGTGGGAAAATTCTTGAACAGGAAGAATATGTGAGAATTGAACAGCGCTGGGGTTATTTTTCTGGGAAGGATGGCATCCTGCAAAGAGGAAATATATGTGAAGAGTGTTTCGATCGAATTGTAAAGCAATTTCAGGTACCGTTGGAAGAAGAGGAGATAACGGAACTTTTGTGATAGAAAGGCGTTTTTGTTTCAATTAGGAAAAGGAGTTATTATGCTAGATGTTTGCTTGTTGGGGACTGGTGGAATGATGCCGCTTCCCTATCGAAGACTGACGTCACTTATGACGCGGTATAATGGAAGTAATCTGTTAATAGATTGCGGGGAGGGGACACAGGTAGCAATCAAAGACAAAGGTTGGAGTTTTAAGCCGATTGATGTCATCTGTTTTACACATTATCACGCAGACCATATCAGCGGTCTTCCGGGGCTGCTGTTGACAATGGGCAACGCAGAGAGAAGCGAGCCGCTTTTTATGATTGGGCCGAGAGGACTGGAGCGTGTGGTCAATGCACTGCGCATTATTGCGCCGGAACTTCCGTTTCCGATTGAATTTATAGAGTTAAAGGAGCCGGAGGAAACGATTCCGATTGCCGGTTATAAGATTCAGGCATTTCGTGTAAACCATAATATTGCTTGTTATGGATACAGCCTGATGATAGAGCGGGCGGGACGTTTTGATGTGGAGCGCGCGAAAGAGCAAGAGATTCCACAGAAATATTGGAGTCGTCTGCAAAAGGGAGAAGAAATATGGGAAGAAGATCGGCTTTACACACCGGATATGGTGTTAGGGGCGCCGAGAAAAGGGATTAAAGTCACTTATTGTACGGACACAAGACCGGTAAACAGCATTGCAGAAGCCGCAAAAGATGCGGATTTGTTCATTTGTGAGGGAATGTACGCGGAACCTGAAAAGCTGGAAAAAGCAAAGCAGTATCGGCATATGACATTTTACGAGGCGGCGGAATTGGCAAGAAAGGCAAAGCCAAAACAGCTCTGGTTGACGCATTTTAGCCCGTCTCTGGTAAAGGCGGAACAATATATGGAGGCAGTCCGTAAAATTTTTTCGGATTCTTATCTAGGGAAAGACGGAAAAAGTGTCGAACTAGATTTTAAGGGGGATGGAAGATGAAAAAATATATCAAAATTATTGGAATATCAGTTCTTTGTATTGCACTCATTGTTGGATACTATTATTATCTCTCACACAAAGACAAAAAGAATGTGGAAAATAATACGGAGGTAAGCGAGGTGGAGGAGGTTTTGATGAAAGACCTTGAAAAAGATTATCCACCGACGCCGCGAGAGGTCATAAAATTCTACAATCGCATTTTGGCTTGTCTGTATAACGAAGAATACAGTGAGAGCCAGTTTGAAGAACTCGCGGAGCAGGCGAGAGGACTTTTGGATACAGAACTTTTAAATCATAATCCAAAAGAAGTCTATTTAACGTCTCTAAAGGCGGAAGTCGAAGAGTATAAAGAAAAAAAGCAGACTCTTGCAGATACTACAGTGAGCAATACGAATGAAATTGAGTACAAAAAGGTAGACGGGAAGGAATGTGCCTATGTGACGGCTTCTTATTTTATGAAAGAAGGAAATTCTTATTCCCGCACTTATCAGGAGTATATTCTGCGCAAAGGCACGGAAAAAGACTGGAGAATTGTTGGATACCAATTAGTCAAAGGAGACTCTTCTAAATGAGTGAGAATGAAAACATTAGAATACTTGCGATTGAAAGTTCCTGCGACGAGACGGCAGCAGCAGTTGTTGTAAACGGACGTAAGGTGCTCTCGAATGTGATTTCTTCGCAGATTGCACTGCATACGCTCTATGGAGGAGTAGTACCGGAGATTGCATCGAGAAAACATATAGAAAAGATCAATCAGGTAATTGAGCAGGCATTGGAAGAAGCGGGATGTGCTTTAGAGGCGATCGACGTGATTGGAGTTACCTATGGACCAGGATTAGTGGGAGCTCTTTTAGTCGGAGTGGCGGAGGCAAAGGCGATCGCCTATGCTGCAAAAAAAACGTTGATCGGAGTGCACCATATAGAGGGGCATATTTGTGCAAATTACATTGAAAATCAGGAATTAGAACCGCCCTTTTTATGTCTTGTGGCATCCGGTGGCCATACGCATCTGGTAAAGGTACAGGATTACCATGCCTATGAGATATTGGGCAGAACGAGAGACGACGCAGCAGGGGAGGCTTTTGATAAAGTAGCGCGTGCGATTGGTCTGGGATATCCAGGAGGACCGAAAATAGAAAAAAAAGCATTGGAGGGTGATGCCGAGGCAATCCCATTTCCAAAAGCAAAAATCGTGGGAAGTCCCTATGATTTTAGTTTTAGCGGATTGAAATCGGCAGTTCTCAACTATATTAATGGATGTCGAATGAAAAATCAGGAGATTCGGGAAGCAGATGTTGCAGCATCCTTTCAAAAAGCGGTCATTGATGTGTTAGTGGAACATATGATGCATGCAGTTGATGAATTTAAAATTCCGAAATTTGCAATTGCCGGAGGCGTGGCGTCTAATCAGACGCTTCGAAAAGCTATGCAAAAAGCATGTGAAAAAAAAGGTATAGCCTTTTATCATCCGTCTCCAATCTATTGTACCGACAATGCAGCGATGATCGCTTCTGCGGCATATTATGAATATCGGAATGGAACCAGGCATGGACTGGATTTGAATGCTGTACCGAATTTAAAACTGGGAGAGCACTGATGAGAAGAGAAAAATATACAGCAGTCGTGTTAGCAGCAGGCCAGGGAAAACGTATGGGCAGCAGAGTTTATAAACAGTATTTGCTGTTACATGAAAAACCGTTAATTTATTATTCCCTGAAGGCATTTGGGGAGAGCACGGTGGATGAAATTGTCCTGGTTGTCGGAAAAGGGGAAATTGATTATTGTAAAAAAGAGATTATAGAAAAGTATGATTTGAAAAAAGTGAGGCATATTGTAGAGGGAGGTGCGCAAAGGTATCATTCGGTTGCCTGTGGTCTTCGTGCGATAAAAGACACAGATTATGTCCTGATTCACGATGGAGCGCGTCCGTTTTTGGATCTTGGAATCATAGAGAGAAGCAAAAAGGCGGCCAAAACTTATCAGGCAAGTGTCATTGGAATGCCAGTAAAAGATACGATAAAATTGGCGGATTCTCAGGAATTTGCAGAAAAGACGCCAAATAGAGAGCGAATTTGGATGATGCAGACGCCGCAGGCTTTTTTCTATCCTCTCGTTTTTCAGGCGTATGAAACGCTATTAGAAGTCGAGCAAGGAAAGATAGGGGAGAGCGATAAAACGCTGCTCAATCCGAATAAAATAGAACTTTTGAGAGAAAAATGGGAACAGGTCAATATAACAGATGATGCGATGGTAGTGGAACTTTTATCCGACGTTCCCGTAAAATTGATCCGGGGCAGTTACGAAAATATTAAGATTACAACGCCGGAAGATTTGAGGATTGCAGGGGTACTTGGCAGCATTGAGACTGCATGGAGGAATAATTGTCCAAAAAAATGAAAAAAATAGGAAATAGTTATTGACACAATTCTGCAATGATGGTATTATAATGTTCGCGTTAAATCAGAAAAACACATGGAGAGGTATCGAAGTGGTCATAACGAGGCGGTCTTGAAAACCGTTTGTCCGAGAGGGCGCGTGGGTTCGAATCCCACCCTCTCCGTTTAGATATAATATGTGACATTTTCTGGGATAGCAAAAAGGAAAAGTTATAGAAATTATGAATTCGGAGAAGTACCCAAGCTGGCCGAAGGGACACCCCTGGAAAGGGTGCAGGTCGTTAATAGCGGCGCGAGGGTTCAAAT
>JAAVYC010000200.1 GCA_022790905.1 Lachnospiraceae bacterium
ATGTGGAATTACAAAAGAGCAATATCTTGATGCTCGGGCCGACAGGTTCCGGAAAAACACTGTTAGCGCAGACGTTAGCGCGAATCTTGAACGTACCATTTGCAATTGCAGATGCGACAACACTGACAGAAGCCGGATACGTGGGAGAAGATGTCGAAAATATTTTACTTAAAATTGTACAGGCGGCAGAGTACGACGTGGAACGTGCCCAATATGGCATCATCTATATCGATGAGATCGATAAAATCACAAAAAAATCTGAGAATGTGTCGATTACAAGAGATGTCTCAGGGGAGGGAGTACAGCAGGCTCTTTTAAAAATTTTGGAGGGAACCGTTGCAAGTGTGCCGCCTCAGGGGGGAAGGAAGCATCCTCATCAGGAATTAATTCAGGTGGATACGACAAATATCCTCTTTATCTGTGGCGGAGCATTTGATGGTTTAGAAAAAATTGTAGATGCGAGAATGGAACAGGGATCCATGGGATTTAATGCTGAAATTGCAGATAAAAATCATCAAAAAGTCAGCGAGGCGTTTAAAAAAGCAGTGCCGGAAGACTTTATTAAATTTGGTTTGATACCGGAATTTATCGGGCGTGTGCCGGTGACGGTTTCTTTGGATGAATTGGATGAGAAAGCTATGGTACGTATTTTAAAAGAGCCGAAAAATGCGTTGATTAAGCAGTATCAGAAATTGTTTGAATTAGACGGCGTGCGACTGGAATTCCAGGACGAGGCTCTGATAGCCGTTGCAAAAAAGGCAATTGAGCGAAAAACTGGAGCCAGAGGGTTGCGGGCGATTTTAGAGAACACTATGATGGATTTGATGTATCGAATCCCTTCGGATGAGTCTATCATTTCCTGCACGATCACGAAAGATTCGATTGAAGAAGAAAAGGAACCGATGATTGAAAAACGCATTGCATAATAGAGTGGCGTGACGAGATCGGCATGTTAAAAAGATAACAGAGGTATTACGTATGAATATTATAGAAAAATTACCGACTGTTGCGTTGAGAGGGCTAACCATACTTCCAGGCATGGTAGCCCATTTTGACGTTAGCAGGAAAAAATCGGTTAAAGCGGTAGAAGAGACCATGATGGGAGAACAAAAGATTTTTCTTTTGACACAAAAAAATCCAGAAGAGGAAGAACCGGAGACTGAGAATCTCTATACGATTGGTCTGATCGCTGAGATCAAACAAGTCATCAAAATGCAAAATAATATCGTGCGTGTTCTCGTGGAGGGCATGGAGCGTGCGGAATTGAGTAATTTTGTAGAGACAGAAGAATATCTTTTAGCAGAAGTTATGAGGTTTACGGAAGACGGAATGGAGGATATTCCCGAGAATGCGCTAGAAGCAATGTTGCGCTGTGTGCACGATACATATGAGAAATATTGTGCACTTGCCTCAAAGAGTGGGAAAGAAGCGGTGAAGCAAGTCCAGGAGATTCAAAAGTTAGACCGCCTAATCGACACAATTGCCAATAGTATTCCAGTTGGTTTTGAAGAGAAACAGAAGATTTTGGAAGCGGTTACGGTAACAGAGCGCTATGAGGTCCTGATGGGGATTCTTTTAAATGAGATCGATGTGATTACAATTAAAAATGATCTTGCGGCAAAAATAAAAGGTAAAGTAGAAAAAAACCAAAAAGAGTATATTTTAAGAGAACAGCTAAAAGTAATCCGTGAAGAGCTTGGGGAAGATCACACGGACACGGATGCACAGCAGTACGAAGAAAGTTTAAAGAAATTAAAGGCCTCAAAAGAAGTGAAAGAAAAAGTACAAAAAGAGATTGAGCGCTTTAAGAGTATTCCCTCAAGTTCTTCTGAGAGTGCTGTCATACGTGGCTATATTGAGACGCTTCTGGAATTGCCATGGGATAAAGCCTCGAGAGATAATAAAGACTTGAAGAATGCAGAGCGCATTCTAGACGAGGATCACTATGGTCTTGAGAAAGTCAAAGAGCGTATGCTGGAATTTTTAGCGGTTCGCAATCTGACGAGCAAAGGAGACAGCCCGATTATTTGTCTTGTGGGACCTCCGGGAACCGGTAAGACAAGCATTGCCCGTTCTGTGGCAAAAGCGTTAGACAAAAAATATGTGCGAATCTGTCTGGGCGGCGTCAGAGATGAGGCGGAAATTCGTGGTCACAGAAGAACTTATGTAGGCGCGATGCCGGGACGTCTAGTCAATGGCCTGCGCGGTGCCGGGGTAAAAAATCCTTTGATTTTGCTGGATGAGATAGATAAGATTAGCAGCGACTATAAAGGCGATACGGCCTCTGCCCTTTTGGAAGTGTTGGATTCCGAACAAAATAACAAATTTCGCGATCACTATATAGAGCTTCCAATTGACTTGTCGGAAGTGCTCTTCATTGCAACGGCAAATTCTGCGCAAGATATTCCGAGGCCACTTTTAGACCGTATGGAGTTGATCGAGGTCAGCAGTTATACGGCAAATGAGAAGGCACATATTGCAAAAGAACATCTGATGAAAAAGCAGATGGAGAAAAATGGAGTCAAAGATGCGGAGCTTACAATCAGCGACCGTGCTCTTCAAAAAATGATTACCGGATATACGCGGGAGGCGGGAGTTCGTAATTTAGAGCGTAAAATAGGAGAAATCTGTCGCAAAGCGGCGCGTGAGATCTATCAGAAAGATAAAAAGCGGATTAAGGTGACAGAGAGTAATCTGGAAAAATACCTTGGAAAAGAGAAATATAGCTTTGATACGGCAAATGAAAGCGATGAAGTTGGAATTGTGCGCGGACTTGCCTGGACAAGCGTTGGTGGAGATACTTTACAGATTGAAGTCAATATTATGCCGGGAAAAGGGGAGTTAAAGCTCACAGGACAGCTGGGAGATGTGATGAAAGAGTCTGCACAGGCAGGGATTAGCTATATTCGCTCTGTCAGCCAAAGACATAGGATATCCAAAGAATTTTTTAAAGAAAATGACATTCACATCCATATTCCAGAAGGAGCTGTGCCAAAGGATGGTCCGTCAGCCGGAATTACAATGGCAACTGCAATGATTTCTGCGGTAACCGGAAAAAAGGTGCGCGCCGACGTGGCGATGACGGGAGAAATTACACTGCGGGGAAGAGTCCTTCCGATTGGAGGCCTGAAAGAAAAATTATTGGCAGCAAAAAATGCAGGGATTAAAACAGTCTGTGTTCCAAAAAAGAACGAAAAAGATGTAGAAGAAGTATCGGGTGAGATTACGAAGGGATTAGAGATCGTCTACGTCGAAACCATGGATGAGGTTTTAGGACAGGCATTCGCGAAAAAATAACGGAGAAAGTATGAGATAAAGATATGGTGATTAAACAGGTAAATCTGGAGACGGTCTGCGGTTATACGAGCAAGCTCCCCCAAAATCAGATGCCAGAAATTGCATTTGCGGGAAAATCCAATGTAGGAAAATCTTCTCTGATCAATGTTTTGATGAATCGAAAATCATTGGCTAGGACCTCTGCGCAGCCTGGAAAAACTCAAACGATTAATTTTTATAACATCAACGATGCGATGTATTTAGTAGATCTGCCCGGATATGGCTATGCAAAAGCGGCGGAATCGGAAAAGCAAAAATGGGGAACGATGATAGAGAATTATCTGCACAGTTCTAAACAGCTCCGAGCTGTCTTTTTGCTTATTGATATCCGCCATGCGCCCTCGGCAAACGATAAGACGATGTATGATTGGATTGTCTATCAGGGTTTTGAACCTGTGATCATTGCTACAAAGCTAGATAAATTAAAGAGAAGTCAGGTACAAAAACAAGTAAAAATTGTAAGAGAGGGTCTCAGATTAAAAAAGGAGAGTATTTTGATTCCATTTTCGGCTCAGACAAAACAGGGACGGGAAGAAATCTGGGAGTTGATGGATTCTATTGCGGAAAGTAAGGAGTATAGTGAATAAAAATCATAAAAAGTATGGATTTGTGGCATGTTTGTTATTGTTGATAACAGTGGTGAGTCTGGGCGCCACAAGTCTTTTTGTAGATCACAGTAGAAAAGAGGGAAAAGGGAAGGATCAGGAAAAGAAAATGCGCATTGTCACCTCTTTTTATCCGATGTATATTGCTGCACTGAATATTGTGGATGGCTGTAATTCTGTGGTTTTGGAAAATTTAAGCGAGCCACAGACGGGATGTCTGCACGATTACCAGCTCACGCCTGAAGATATGCTTTTGATTTCCAAGGCGGATGTTCTGATTGTCAACGGAGGAGGAATTGAAAATTTTTTGTCGGGGATCGCTGCGGAATATCCAGATCTGAGAATCATCGAAGCAGGGGAAAATGTGGAAATGATCGGAGAAAATGCACATTTTTGGATGGATACAAAGAATTATCAGAAGCAGATCCAGACGATCTCCAAAGGTCTCTCTTTTTATAGGGAAGCAGATCTTTTTGAGAAAAATGCTAAAGCATACTGCAAAAAAGTAGAAAGTCTTGCCCGAGATTACCGGGAACTGGAAGAAAGTGCAGGAGAACGTGTTCTGCTTTTTCACGAAGCGTATGAGTATGTTGCGAAAGAGTGGGGGTTAGAACCTGCCTATCTTCTGAATTTAGATGAAGAACGTCAAGTCAGTGCAGGAGAGATTGCAGATGTGCTCAGTGTTGTCCGAAAAGATGATATAAAATTTATTTTAGCAGAACAACGCTATGGGGAAGAGACAGCAGAGACAGTCCGGAAAGAAGTGGAGGTGCAGCCTCTTTATCTGGATACCTGTGTGCGCGGAAATTATGAAAAGGATGCCTACCTGATGGCTATGGAAAAAAATCTGAAATTATTAAGGGAGGCATTGCAGAAGTGAAAAAGATTATAGAACCCTGTGGTCTGCACTGCATTAAAATGAGACATCTGGGAGTGCGTATCGGAGAGCAGGTTATATTGGAAGATGTAAATATGCATATTCACTGTGGAACATTGACGGCAATCATTGGAAGAAATGGCGCCGGAAAAACGACATTGATTCGCGCTATTTTAGATGATATCCCGCACGAAGGACAGATTGATTTTCGCGATACAGAAAACG
>JAAVYC010000012.1 GCA_022790905.1 Lachnospiraceae bacterium
CATATTCATCGAATCCTTGATTCCGTAATCTACAATTTTTCCTGTCGTAATTCCGGTGATTCTGACTTTACTGCGCTTTGTGCTAAGTATAAAGGCACCACTTCCGGTAACCGTCCAGGTAGATGATAAGGGTCTTTGATTGGCATATTCCAAGGGAAAACGAAACTGTTTCTCCGCACTGGCAAAATGACTAGATGTAAGTGTCAAAACATGTTCCGCATAACCCGCTGCCACACACATCGCACCCAAAGACATCGATTCTCCTGCTGTAGAACAAGCTCCATAAAGTCCAAAAAGTGGGATCTCATAGCCCATCACGCCAAAGGAGGTTGCAATATTTTGTCCTAACAAGTCACCTGCAAAAATGTAACGAATATCTTCCGGTTTTAAGTCTGTTTTTCCCAGTGCAAGTGCGACTGCTTCCTTCTGTAATGTGCTCTCAGCATCCTCCCAATTATCTGCTCCAAATTTATCATCTTCACAAATAACGTCGAACTTCTTTCCCAGCGGTCCTTCTCCCTCTTTCTTCCCCACAATATTCCCTGTTCCAAGAATATAAGGCGGTCTGTGAAAAGCAAGGCTCTGTTTTCCTTTTATCTGTGAAAAAAATTCCTTTTGTTCCATAAAAAAACCTCCCATACTTTTTGATAGTATGAGAGATTCCTTTCTATTTTATTCCTAATTCGTCTCTTTCCACCCATCTCAGGCAACAGACTCCTCTATTTAAAAACATCTTATATAATGCGTGCTTCCTCTTTCAAAAGCCGATAGAGTGTTGGCTCTAAATGATATTCTCGTACCAGATTTTCCACCTCACCAAGACGCTCCTCTTTCTGTTGCTGCGACACTCCTCTCTTTTTTGCGCGAATCAGCAAATTTTTCGGTGTGTGAGAAAAATCCACAAACTCCAAAAGATCTACTTTATAGCCACACGCCTCTAAGAGATTGGCGCGAATCGCATCTGTCATAAGCGCCGCTACACGTTCCTTGATAAGACCATGACGAAGCAGCACTGCAAATTGTTCACTTTTTATCTGTCCATTCAACTCATGTTGACAACAGGGAACTGAAAATATCATCCCTGTCTCCCTTAAAATCGCCTGATATAGTGCATAATCAGTGGCTGTATCACAAGCATGAAGCGTGATCATCATGTCTATCTGTTCTTCCTTTCGAAACTTACTGATATCACCCAATTCAAAATGAAGATTTTTATATCCATATTTTTTGGCCGCCTGATCGCACTTTTCTATGACGTCTTCTTTTAAATCCAATCCTGTCATAGAGACCGTCATTCCCCGGACTTCCGTAAAATAATAGTATAAAACGAAAGTCAAATAAGATTTTCCACACCCAAAATCCACAATCTGCAAACTGTCTCTACTTTGTTCCCGAATGGTATCGTCCACTAATTCCACAAAGCGATTGATCTGACGATATTTATCGTACATGCTGCGGACAATTTTTCCTTCTTTTGTAAAAATTCCCATATCCACAAGAGGTTCTATCATTTTTCCCTCCGGTATGAGATATGTTTTCTTTCGATTGTGCTCTATCTGCTCTTTCGGAGAAATTTCACAAACTTTTTTTGTCAGATGAACCTTTCCCTTTTTTGATATCAACAACTGATATTCAAATTCTGTGTCCCAAGCATTGAATTGAAAAAAATACACACCAAGCATTTTCATCAAATACTCTTCCACTTCTTTGCGTGAAATATTCTCATGAAATACCTGTTTTTGTGTGTACTTTTCAACCTGATAATTTTTTTCTTTTTTTAATATCTGAATTTTACGATATTTAGAATTCTTCGCCTTACTCAAAATAATCTTGTAAGGCGAAGATTCCATCATATTTTGAATTGTCTCTCTCAAAATAAGACTCCCAAATCTTTAAACCACTTATTCTTCCATTTTAAAGAAGGATACTTCTGTATTTAATTTTGTAGAGAGTTCCGTCAGACTCTTAGCAGCTTCCGCTAAAAGATTGATCGTAGCATTCAACTCTTCCATGGAAGCCGTTGTCTGCTGTGTACTTGCAGCATTTTCCTCTGAAATTGCGGACAAATTCTGAATTACATCTGCCACTCTGTCTCTCGCTGAGAAATATGTATCCGCTTGACCCTTGATTGCAGTCATATCTTTCTTTGCACTCGTAATTCCACTGCTCATCGTCTGGAACTGTACTTCCGTCTCATTCAATTTTTCCTGTTGTTCTGCAACAAGTGTATTCACTTCCTGCATAACCTCAACGGTTCTCTCAGACTCCTGCAAAAGATTATTGATAACCTCTTGAATCTGTACAGCAGAAGTACTGGACTGATCTGCCAATTTTCCAATCTCATCTGCCACAACGGCAAATCCTTTTCCTGCTTCTCCGGCTCTTGCCGCCTCAATCGACGCATTCAGCGCAAGCAAACTGGTCTGATCTGCAATAGATGTGATCACTCTCGTTGCTTCTCCGATCTCTTGCACAGAATCATTGGTAGCCTTAATCTGTTTTCCTATGTGCTCAATTGCCTCTGTCGTTCTGTCATTCGATGTAGCCAGCTCTCGAATAATATTTTCTGATGCATCTCCTGCACTTTTCATCTCATCGGAAGTTGCATCCAAGGTCTCAACATCATCTACGATTCGATTTACGACTTCTCCCATATCATTTACATGTAAAGAAGCTTCTTCTATATCTTCCGCCTGTGAAACTGCACCTTTCGAGACATCCTCTACGGCACGACTGATTTCCTCCGCTGCCACATTACTCTGTTCTGCCATCTGATTTAAATTCTCACCGGACTCAAGTAAAACAGATGATGACTCTTTGATATCACCGATAATCGAACGCAATTTATTCTGCAGATCATTATACGCATTTGCAATTGCTCCGATTTCGTCTTTTCTTGCCAAAAACTTCTTATCCACATTTGCCTTCATCTGACCATGAGACAGATTTACAAGAGCTTTCTCTATCCGCTTGATCGAATCTGCAAATGAGTTCGCTGAAATAAATGTTGTAATTGTAGTAATTAGAATCAAAATCAGAGCAACAATCAGGATTGTCTTTACTTTATCTAATATGAATCCGTCGACATCTGAGGTAAGATTCACAACACAGATCATGCCCACAACACTGTCATCATTGTTCTTTAATGGCTCAGCATGTACATAGTACTCTTTTCCATCAATAACTGTTCCATTGCTTTCAAATTCTTTTCCATTCTTAAGTACTTCCCTCACAAGATCCTCATCTGTAATTTTTTCCCCGATAAGATCCCTCTGGTCTCCATTTGTAATGGAGGTGACTTTAATCTCGTCCCCGTAAGTCAGCAACATATTATAGGTTGACTTGCCCATGAATTTATCCATCAGAGCACTGGTAGCAGTTAAATCTGCAGAACCTTTCATGAGATCTCCCGTCTTCTCATCCAGTTCATAATCTCCTGAATCCATGACATCATAGATAGTCTTTACACCACCCAACATACCTTCCATGCCATCTTTCACCATCATACGCATACCACTTCCCGTATCTCTAACTGAGATAACTGCCATAATGATCTGGATAACAATGACAGGAAGAAGTGTAATGGCAATCAGACGCAACGCTACTCCCCCTATTTTCCTTTTCTTTTCTGTTGTTGCTGTCGCATTTTCTTTACTCATGATTGTCTCCTTTTTCACAACTTTTTTTCTCTGTCGCATATACTTAAATATGTTTTTATTATACCTCATCCTTTCCTATCCTGCAACAAAATAAACAGAAAACTTTTGTCTTAAAAACAAAAAAGCAGAGCGAAGCATATAAAATTCTTCGCTCTGAAATCTCGTTTTTTACATTGTCACCAACACAAATTTTGCTGCAAACAGCACTGCAATGATGGTAACCATAATATCCTTTTTCCTGTAATTCCCTGTAAAAAGACTAATAATTACATATGCAATTGCGCCAATTCCGATTCCATTCGCAATCGAATATGTCATCGGCATCATAAACAGTGTCAAAAATGCTGGCACTGCAGAGCGCAGATCATCCATATCCACCAATGAAAAATTCTTAAGCATTAAAACACCAACGTAGATCAAAGCTGGCGCCGTAGCCGCACTCGGAATAATACTTGCCAATGGAGTAAGGAAGAGACAAACCACAAAACATGCCGCCGTCACAACACTTGCCAGGCCAGTTCTCGCACCCGCTGCTACACCAGCAGCAGATTCCACAAAAGTAGTACAAGTAGAAGTTCCCAGAACAGATCCTGCTACCGTTGCCACAGAATCACTTGTCATAGCCTGATTCACATTGATTGGATCTCCATTTTCATCGATCATTCCTGCTTGGGCAGACGTTCCATACAGTGTTCCAATCGTATCAAACATGTCCACTAGACAAAAAGTGATAATCAATACAATTGCATTGAATACACTTCCAATATGTTTACTAGAGAATGCTGCTTTCCATGCCTCAGCGCCAAATAGTCCTGTAACACCAATGTCACCAAAATCTTTAAAAGAACGTCCGATATGGCTCATATCCATGTTCGGCACTGTTCCCATAAATACATAATAAACTACCGTTGAAATAATGATACCTAAAATGATATTTCCTTTTACTTTATATTTTCCCAAAATCGCAATGACCAAAATACCAATCAGTGCCGTCAATGCCGGGGCAATCGTTTTCCACTCTCCGCCATGGATATCTACAAATTGTACCAATGTATATTGATTCGCCTGTATCACACCCGCATTCTGCAGTCCGATAAATGCAATAAAAAGTCCAATACCTGCCGGAATGGATTTTTTCAGACATTCTGGCATAGATTTCGCAATATATTGTCTTGCCCCTGTTACGGACAAAATTAAAAATACAATTCCTGCTAAAAAGATAATCACCATACCAGAATGATATCCTGTG
The DNA here is from genome assembly GCA_022790905.1 of Lachnospiraceae bacterium. Taxonomy (GTDB): domain Bacteria; phylum Bacillota; class Clostridia; order Lachnospirales; family Lachnospiraceae; genus Maccoyibacter. Next base: position 4,909 of record JAAVYC010000012.1, read on the forward strand.
ATCACATCTTCTCCTGCAAAAAATGCTCCTGATACAAAACAGGTACAGAAAAATGCATTCAATCCCATTCCGCACGCCTGTGCAAATGGCAATTTTGCATAAAGTGCCATCATCAAAGTTCCAATTACCGCTGCCAGAATGGAAGCAATATAAACCGCATTCCAAATCTGACCCAACGCCGCTGAATCAGCTCCCAATTCTGCGAGCCAGCCAGTTGCTCCCTCAGCTGCAACTTGGTTTGGATTGACAAACACAATATATGCCATCGCAAAAAATGTTGTCAATCCACCAATAATCTCCGCTCTTACTGTTGAATTTCTTTCGGAAATCCCAAAAAATTTGTCCATTTTCTTTTCTCCTACTCTGCCCTCTATTTTCCTTCGTAACAGATCACAGAAGCGACATCGTAATGTTTCAGACGTTCCCTTCCGTTTAATCCAGCTAATTCCATAAGGAAAATCACTTTTACAACTTCACCGCCAAGCTCTTCTACCAGCTCTGCGGCCGCCTGCATGGTGCCTCCGGTCGCAATCAGATCATCCACCAGAACAACTTTTTGTCCCGGCTTTATCGCATCTTTATGGATTTCGATCGTCGCCATCCCATATTCAAGATCATATTCTTTTTCAAGTGTCTCGCGGGGAAGCTTTCCCTTTTTGCGAACCAGAACAAATGGTTTGTGAAGATTATATGCAATCGGCATCCCAAAAATAAAACCTCTGGACTCCGCACCCACAATGACGTCACATTCCACATCTTCAATGAGCTTTTGCATCTCGTCAATTGCCATATGTAATCCATCTGCATCTTGGAGTACACTTGTCACATCGCGAAAAATAATTCCAGGTTCTGGAAAATCCGGGATGCTTCTCACATAGTCTTCCATCCTCTTCATTTTCAGTTTTCACTCCCTTTCTCCTCTTTTTTAATTCTCTTATGCAACAATTTGCTCAATAGCGCCAATAAAATACCATTAAGCTCAAATACAGGGTAAATATTATCATTATTTCCCGAAAATTGCAACTCATACGCGAGATTGACAATCTCTTTTAAAAAAATTAGAATAAAAAAAGAAAATAGGAGGATAAAAAAATGCAAATGAATCAATCTCCATCCGCTGAGCGTATCCATATTGGCTTTTTCGGATGTCGAAACGCGGGAAAATCAAGTGTATTAAATGCCATTACCGGACAAGATCTAGCTGTTGTCTCGGATATCAAGGGTACAACGACAGACCCTGTTCAAAAGGCCATGGAACTCCTGCCCTTAGGTCCCGTTGTGCTCATCGATACTCCTGGTATCGACGATGAAGGAGAACTAGGCAGTTTGCGCGTCAAAAAAAGCTACCAGGTCTTAAATAAAATAGATATTGCCATACTTGTAGTAGATAACACTTTAGGGCTTAGTCCACAAGATTTCTCTTTCCTAACACACATTCAGAAAAAAGAGATTCCATACGCCGTTATTTTTAACAAATCTGATCAGACTGCTTCCCTTTCTCTGTCTGAAAATATGACCTTTTTAAATAAAAAAAAGATTCCCGCTGTAAGCGTCAGCGCTAGCCAAAAAAGTAATATAACAGCTTTAAAAGAAATGATCGTCTCTCTTGCAAAATCAGAAAAAAATGATCGAAAAATTGTCTCTGATCTGATCTCTGCGCTGGATTTTATTGTCTTGGTTGTACCCATTGACAAAGCCGCCCCAAAAGGGCGTCTCATCCTTCCCCAGCAACAGACGATTCGAGATATTTTAGATACAAATGCAATCTCAATTGTCACAAAAGAAAGCGAATTTCAGAGCACTTTAAAACAACTCGGTAAAAAACCGCGACTTGTCATCACCGATAGTCAAGTTTTCGCAAAAATTTCTGCCGAGACTCCAGAAGATATCCCATTGACCTCATTTTCCATTCTGTTTGCGAGGTACAAGGGAAACCTCGCCACTGTCGTAAAAGGCGTAACGGCCCTAGATTCTATTCAGGATGGAGATAACATTCTTATCTCTGAAGGCTGCACACATCACCGTCAATGTGACGACATTGGAACGGTAAAACTTCCTCTCTGGATTCGTGAGTTTACTGGAAAAAAACCAGAATTTATTTTTTCCTCTGGAACGGACTTCCCGGAAGATCTCTCTCCTTACCGAATGATTATTCACTGCGGAGGATGCATGTTAAATGAACGTGAGATGAATTATCGTCTCTCCTGTGCCACAGACCAGGAAATTCCGATTACAAACTATGGCATCGCCATTGCTTACATGCAGGGCATTTTAAATCGCAGCCTCCAACCATTTCCATCCATCGCTGCATGTTTAAGGCAAAACTAAAAAACGGAAAAAGGAAGATGTGACAACATGACACATCTTCCTTTTTTATACTTGTATAATCACAGCCATCAATTCCAGGTCCTTTTGAGCCGAGGCATTTGCAATCGAATGTCTTCCGCCATTTTTACAGATACCGATATCTCCGGCTTCTAAAATTGCCTTTTCTCCATTGTCATTATAATCTGCTCTTCCGCGCAATATCGTAATAATCTCTTCTTCCCCAAAATGTTCATGCATTCCTAAAGAACATCCCGGTTTTAAAATCAGCCTCGCAATCACATTTGCATTGCTCTCATACTCCCCTTTTACTACAGAGGGAATCAACTCGACCGTTCCGTCTCCGCCTTTCATATGTTCATTGAAAATATGTGTAATATCCGAATATTTTTTTATCATTAATCTGTTCCTCTCAATCCTAACCAAGTGCAACATCCAAAACCATCATAATCAAAAAACCCACCGCAAATCCAAGGGTAGCCACATTGGTATGTTCTCCCTGCGACGCTTCCGGGAGCAACTCTTCTACCACAACATAAATCATAGCCCCCGCCGCAAACGCAAGCAGATAGGGAAGTAATGGAGAAATGATTCCTGTTAAAAGCAATGTCAAAAGCGCCCCGATTGGTTCCACAATACCCGAAATCATTCCATAAAGAAACGCTCTCTTTTTACTCTTCCCCTCCGCCAAAAGCGGCATGGATACAATGGCACCTTCCGGAAAATTCTGTATCGCAATTCCAATGGCAAGTGTCACGGCTGCTGCTAGAGTGATCTTTCCCTCACCTGCCAACACTCCGGAGAAAACCACACCTACAGCCATTCCCTCCGGAATATTATGCAATGTAACAGCAAGCACCATCATCGTTGTCTTTTTTAAACTGCTCGCTTTCCCTTCCGGCACATCACTATTGATATGCAGATGGGGAATCAATCGATCCATTCCATATAGAAAAAGGATTCCAAATGCAAAACCTACCGCTGCCGGAAAAAAGGCAAACCGCTGAAATCTCTCAGACATGTCTATGGCTGGAATCAACAGTGACCAAACAGAAGCCGCCACCATAACTCCCGAAGCAAAACCTAAGAGCATCTTTTGCAACAGGGAAGGCATCTCCTTTTTTAAAAAAAATACACAAGCCGCTCCCATTGTCGTTCCAAGAAACGGTATGAAAATTCCTATCAGTACTTCCATCTCTCCCTCTTTCCCCTCGATAAACGTGTCTAAACCTTATCAAAACTCAATCGCTACAACTGGAAAAAACTCATATTTCTTTCCAGCTCTTCTGATAAATTTTTTAAATTATTTGCCGAATTCGCCAAAAGGTGAATCGTCTCATTCAACTCGTTCATAGAAGCTGTCGTCTGTTCTGTACTTGCCGCATTCTCCTGAGAGATAGCGGAAAGATTTCCGATCACATCAATCACTTTGGCTCTCGAAGAATTACAGATCTCAGTGCGATCTTGAATTGCCGTAGTCTCTTCTCTAGAAGCATCCACACCCTCTGTCACAGAGTCAAATTTTTCTTTTGTCTCCTCTAATTTTTGCTGTTGTTCACTGACAGTTCTCTCTACCTCTTTCATAACTTTCACAGTCTGCTCTGATTCATTCAAGAGATCTTTGATAACATCTTTAATTTTCTCAGCCGAAGCATTTGACTGCTCTGCTAACTGCTGTATTTCTGTCGCCACAACCACAAATCCTTTTCCGTGCTCTCCAGCTCTCGCCGCCTCAATACTCGCATTCAATGCCAGCAGATTCGTCTGACCGGCAATAGATGTGATCAACTCTATCGCTTCATGAATCAACTGTGCCGAATTATTCGTCGCATAGATCTGCTCACTAATTCTCTCAATCGCCTTCGTCGTTCTGTCATTTGACTCCGACAATTGTTGAATAATCACTGTAGATTCATCGCTTGCACTCTTCATTTGCTGTGAAGTGTTTCCCAAACCATCCACACTGCTCACAATCTCCTCAATCACAATTCCCATCTCGCCAATGTGTTGTGATGCCTCCTCAATCTCCTCTGCCTGAGAAACTGCCCCATTAGAAATATCTCCAATCACTTTATTCATCTCATCTGTTGTCGTGCTGGTACGGACTGCCATCTCACTTAGAGAATCCCCAGAACTATGTAATACTTCCGATGATTTTTTAATATTACCAATAATCTCAAAAAGCTTTACTTTTAACTCATTTACCGAATCGGCCATTTCGCCAATCTCATCGTTTCTCTCCAAAACTTTATCTGTAACACTAATTCTTAAATTTCCACGCGCTAATTTTCCAATAACCCCCTGGATTTCTCTCACGCCATTCGTAAGAGAAGTGGAAGTGAATCCGGCACTCACACAGGCAACCACCAAGATTACCAAAGCCACAATTGCATTGGAATTCGTTTTCCTTTTGATATAGGTTTCCGCCGTCTCCCTCTCCCTGCCTGCAAAGATCATACCGGCAATGGAGTTATCCTCATTTCGCATTGGCACATAATATCCATAATACTCATTTCCGTTGATCTCCACATTAGTATCTGAATATTCTTTTCCACCATTCAATACACTCTTTATGATCTCTTCCGATGCTTTTGTACCAATCAAGCGCTCTCCACTTTCTTTATTTTTTAGAGATGTCACAATCCTAGTATCGTTATAAAAAAGTGTAATATCTACACCAGTATTTTTTTTGACCCTATCTACGATCGTATAATCACCGCTGAGTTTCGTTTCTCCCTTATAGACATCCCCGTTTTCATCTTTTGTAAAATTTCCACTATCGATGTTCCAATATGCTTCCTGCATAGAATATGCCGCTGCCTTTAAACCCTTTACCGATTCATCCTTCATTCCTGACTTCATATTCTGTCTGGAATACAATGTCATAACCACTCCCATAAGCAAACATGGAGCTAAAACCATAATTACTAGTTTGAATAAAATCGATACCTTTTTCTTTCTTTCCATTGCACATTCCTCTCCTTATAGTATCCTTTTTTCTATCAGAGAACCCACCTCTTCTCTTTTGATGCCCAGCGCAATCGCTAACTCTCCAAAAAGGTTTTCCTCTGCCATTTTAAAATAACGTTCGTCTCCTGCCGTTATTTTTTTTCCCTGTGCTTGTCTTATAATTTTCTTCTCATGTAA
>JAAVYC010000201.1 GCA_022790905.1 Lachnospiraceae bacterium
CTCTGACAAATGCAATTATCCAGACTGCACAAGTTATGTTCCAGGTAAAAGCAAATATTGTCAGTGAACATTACAGTGGGGAGAATTTCACTTCTAAAAATATACTCTGTTATCGTCTGAGTTATCTTTCACCAGAGAGAGTTCCTTTACAGGTATTTCTACTCTATGAAGAACAACTTCCTCTTAGCACACTCAGCGAAATGTTGGGACGGTCGATAAAAACTACAGACCAAATGATAGCTTACGCCATCCAGGTTCTTTCTCAGCAATTTGTAAAACGTATCAAACTATACTTTCCTTCTGAGAAAGCTTATACACTGGAAAAAACCGATATGCTGACTTTTGATCAGCTCTTGCAAAACTTTGACAAAGAGTATCCTCCGTATAGTTTCCTATTCAATACAGACGGACATGGTTATTTCGCCTGCTGTATCAAATAAGCAAACAAATTTTTATGAAAAGACATAAAATGCCACAATTCTCTAGCAGAAATGCGGCATTTTGTTATGTTTTACTTATGCTATTTTGTCCTATATAAACCTTAAATATTCTTTACCGGACAATCATTAGTTCACTTCTTGTTCATTTATTTTTTATAATTTTATCATATTGTCCTCACAGTCTTTTCACAATTGATCGATATACTAATCACTGTAATGAAAATCCATTACAATACATTCTTTTTCATATGTACGCCGATGCCGAGAGGCATCGGCTCCCTCTTTTTATAAGAGTCTTAACTTTTCTTTTAAATATAACACAAAATAATCTACAGACAGCTCCTTTTCTGTCACTTTACGTATCCAGGTAAAAATATCTGAAGCCATACTGGTATGAAAGGCATTTTGTATCAGCCATTCTTTCACTTTGTAAAGCTGCCCACTCCTAACCGCCTCATACACATCAAAGTCTTCTCTCATCCGATAAAACAATTGAGCCGCAGCCACTGAACCCAATGCATAGGATGGAAAATAACCGATACTGTCGGTCCAATGCACATCCTGCAACACCCCTTCCTTATCATTTTGCACTTCAATACCAAGATATTGCCGATATTTTTCATTCCAAAGCACCGGAATATCGGATACCGAAATATCTCCATTCATAAAACTTTTTTCCAGCTCATACCGAATCAAAATATGCATACAATAACTGATTTCATCCGCTTCCATCCGTATTGGCTGAATCCTGTAAGCATTTACATAGGAAAAGAGCTGCTCTGCAGTAATCGTATCTGTTTTCCCCAAATAATATTCCTGTATCAGAGGAGCTATCCACTGGCAAAATGCCTCGCTCCTGCCGATAACATTCTCATAAAACCGAGAAATGCACTCCTGCATTCCAAAAGTAGAAACGGCTGTCATCCCATTTTCATAAAATTCCTCCGGCAGATTCATATAGTGCACAGCATGCCCACCCTCGTGGAGAATAGTATACAAATTTGAAATAAAATCATGTTCCTGAAACCGAGTTGTAATCCGTACATCGTCATGATTCATAAGCTGGGTAAATGGATGCTTTGTTTCCATCAGAGAAACTTTAGTCAAATCCAGACCCTCCGCCTCCAGAATCTGCAAGGAAAGCTTTCTCTGCATTTCTATCGGAACCTCTGCTCTAAATACCGGCGGCAAAGAATCCAAGAGCCTGCACTCCGCCAAAACAGGACACAGCTTCTCTCTCAATTCCTCGAAAAAGACATCCATCCGCTCTACCGTACTTCCCCTCTCATAATCCGAAAGACAGGCATCATAAATATAGGCATATTCTTTGTCGCGGTTTCTGATAGATCTCTGAAAGACCTCTATCACTTTTTTTAAATGTGGCGCAAACAAATTATAATTGTCCTTTTCTTTTGCTTGCACCCAGCCGTCAAAAGCCGCCCCGGTAATACCAGAAAGTTCCCTGGTAAATTCCACCGTATTATTTTTTTCTCGTTCATACAGTTCATACTGATAGCGCACGCTTAGCAGTTCCGTGGATGTCAGCTGTTTAGAATGCTGCAGGCATCTCTTCATAATTTCCAGAAAACCAGGATCACACCGCAACTCATGAATCCGTCCAAAAATCTGCGCTGCGTCCTCCCCGCAACAAGCAAGCCCGCTTTTTGGAGCACAACACTGACGATCAAAATCCAATCGTTTCCAAATGCGGGTACAGGTATCTATTTTTTTTACATGTGTTAAAAATCTCTCATAATCTCTCATTTTCCTTTTACCTCCGCTTATATAATATAAACGAAATCAATGCCGCAACCACAATGAAAGTCAGCTCACTTCCAAAAGTAACCCAATAGATATGCGGAGACATCGTATCTGTCAAAAGTATATTAAGCAATCCCAGGGAATCACATAAAATAGATATAATACCAAATGTAGCGAGAACTTTTTCCACAATCTGCCTTCTCTGCTCTATTTTATCTGCCTGAATATGTTTGATGATACCGATCTTATCATCAATCAGCTGAATAGACTGATCAATGTCATATATTTTTCTCTGCTCTTCCAGAAAAATATTTTCGTTGTGATAAGGCGTCATATCTCCTGGCAAGATTACCCCGAAAGCTTTCAGCCTAAGCATCTGCTCCTCCATCCAATCCCCGCTCTTTTTTGTAACTCTTTCCTCATAACGAAGCATCTCCGAAAAAAAGAGATATGAATATCGTTCATACAGGGCAATTAAAAGAAATGGCAAATAATTGTCTTCTCGATTCTCTCCATATATATTGATGGGATCAATAAAACTTTCACCATTTTGGAATATAATTTGCGTCACCCTTTCGAACAGCGTATAAATACCCCAACGGATAAGTTTCCGATCACTCACATTGTTTAAGGCTGCATAATTAAAAAAAGATTCCTCATCCACATCCTCGAAGTTATCTGTTCCAAAAGAACGGGCATGGCGAAGATTCAGACAAAGCTGCTGAAGTCCCACTTTCATTTCCTCAGAAGTGTCCCTGTGGATCGGGTTAGGAAACACGGCAACAGAATAAGTTGTAGTATCCCGTAAAATACACTCTGGCTGATTCCTCTTTAGACACCCTGCATAGTCTGTCATACTAGTTCCCTCTAAAAGGTTTTTTATCAGATCCACAAAACTAAGTATCTGCCCTGCTCTTCCCACTAATCCCAGTTGACTACTGTTTTGATTATATCCCGCCCTAAGCAGCAAATCTGAAGTGAGAGGCGATCTACTCTCAATACCGACAATGAGAAATCCAATTCCCGTATGCATAATTACAATCTGCATACACCGAAACCGAAACTGCAGGTCTTCTTCCCTTCTACACCGAACATCATCTGTCAGCACATAATATTCCTGATCTTTTTCAATATTCGATTCTCCAGTGATTTGGCGGATAACAGTTTCCACAGGTATCTGAAAATTGATTCCAATAGCGGAGGTTGCATTGGACGCCCGAGAATTACCATGCTCTGGGATATAACTGAAAATACTGTTAATGTGCCGATATAAATCGTCAAACTCCCAGAGATAGGGACTCCATCCGTCCCTGAGAAGAATTTCTGCGCACTTATTAAGATTGAAATTTGCAAGTTCCTCTATGCTGGTTCGAAGAGGAATAATATAATAAGTACCGATTCTGGCTTTCTTAAACCCCAATATCTCTTCATCTGTAAATTTTAAATTCATAAACACCCCTCTTATTTCACAAGTCCTCTGATATACTCTTTATAACGTTCAAAAGCAGACGGCACCGGATAATTCTCGATGCAGTCTCTCGCTTCTAAAAACAAGAATCCTCCGGTATCTTCTTCCAATTGTGCCACCTTTACCACATACCCTTTCATATGCCATTCGATATGAGAAAAAATATGTTTCGCCTCTTCTAATTTCTGTATCCTGACAGGAACAAGACCCAGATCTTTTACATACCCCAACGCTTCTTCTTCACTCAGACAGCCTTCCACATTGGGAAATTCATACATTCCTGCAAGAAGTCCCTTTTTAGGCCTCCGATTCATAATCACCTTATTTCCATCTTGAATGACGAGAACCGTTTTATCTTCCAGACGTCTTTTTTTCGCTTTGGATTTTACAGGATACTGCATTGCCGTACCTTTTCGCCTCGTGATACAGAGATCCCAAAGCGGACACGCTTCGCATTGCGGCTCCCCGTTTGGCACACAGACTGTCGCCCCAAGTTCCATCAACGCCTGATTATAAGCACTCGCCGCATCCTTTGGCATGGATTCTCTCAATGCATTTTCCATCATATTTTTAAAGGATTGTTTCATAATATCCGTATCATCTTCACTCAGTCGCGTGATCACCCGGAGTACATTTCCGTCTACCGCCGGAACAGGGATTCCGTATGCAATCGATGCGATTGCGCCCGCTGTATAATGACCAATCCCTTTAAGCTTTAAAAGTTCTTCATAATTTGCCGGCAACACCCCTTCGTATTCTTCCATTACAGTTTTTGCTGCAATCTGCATATTGCGCACACGGTTGTAATATCCCAATCCCTCCCACAATTTCAACAGCCGTTCCTCGCTACATTCTGCCAAATCCTGAACAGTGGGAAGTTCTGCGACAAAGCGCTCAAAATAAGGCTTTACTGCCTCCACCCTAGTCTGCTGTAACATAATCTCTGAGACCCAGACACGATATGGCTCCGGTCTCTCTCTCCAAGGCAAGATTCTCTTATTTTTCTCAAACCACTCTATCAGCGGAACATTTATTCTTTGTAAATCAAAATCAAATATCATTTTTTCTCTCTTTTTCACCCAAATTCAACAAATTTACTATTTTTTACAGTATAACATAATTGTACAATCCATAAAAGTATCTGAAAGAATTGACAATTTTTTGTCAAAGTAATAAAATGAAACTACAAGTATCTACATAGTACATAATTTAGGAGGTTTTTTCATGAACAATTTACGTTTGGAAGTTGAAAACGAGATTGCTGTCCTTACAATCTCAAGACCAAAGGCATTAAATGCTTTAAACAGCGAGACATTGAATGAATTAAATGAAGTTTTAAGCGATATCGAAAAAAGAGATGATATCAAAGTTGTCATTTTAACAGGCGACGGCGAGAAAGCTTTCGTAGCAGGCGCTGACATCGCAGAGATGGTGAACTTTACAGCCGCTGAGGCAAGAGCTTTCGGAATGAGAGCTAGCGAACCATTCTTCAAATTAATGAACATGCGTCAGGTTACTATCGCAGCCGTAAACGGATTTGCTTTAGGCGGCGGATGTGAGATCTCTATGGCATGTGATATCCGCATTGCTTCTGACAACGCTCGTTTTGGACAACCTGAGACAGGTCTCGGAATCATCCCAGGATTCGGTGGAACTCAGAGACTCGCTCGTTTAGTCGGAATGGGAAGAGCAAAAGAAATGATCTTTACCTGTGACGCAATTAAAGCTGATGAGGCATACAGAATTGGTCTGGTAAACAAAGTAGTTCCTCAGGCAGAGTTAATGGATACTGCAAAAGCTATGGCAGCTAAAATCGCTTCTAAAGGAAGTTATGCAAATGCTATCGCAAAAGCTGCAATCAACAATGGTTACGATATGGACATCAAGAATGCTGTTGAGATGGAAGCAAACTTATTCGGTATTACCTGCTCCACAAACGATAAAAAAGAGGGTATGACTGCTTTCTTAGAAAAACGTGCAGCAGATTTGACAGATTTCTAAAAAATCCAAATTGCCATACACAAAAGGGATGTTGCCAGAATGCACATCCCTTTTCCTATTTATCGCTTTTTTATTTCATATTATGACTGTAGCAGGGTTCTCCGATACATTTCCTCTATCTCTTCTTTTGTCGCAAGATACTCTGAAAACGCGCTCGCGCTTCCCGCCGATACCCCCATATAAAATGCATGTTCATAATCTTGTTTCTCAAGCCATCCCGCCATAAATCCCGCTACCATGGAATCCCCAGCTCCAACGGCATTTACAAGCTCTCCTTCCGGTGCAGGCGTCTTTTTTACTTCTCCATTTTCAGCGATCAAGACTGCTCCCTCCCCCGCCATGGAGACAAGCACATTTCTCGCTCCCATTTCTTGCAATTTTCTTCCATACGGTACGACTTCCTCTCTGGTGCGAAGTGTAGTCTGAAAAATTTCCCCCAGTTCATGATTATTGGGTTTGATCAAAAATGGATGATATTCCAATACATTTGTCAGAAGTTCCCTTGTCGCATCTACTATAATCAAAATCCCTCTAGACTGCAATCTCTGCATGATCTTTCTATACATGTCATCTGGCATGGAAGTCGGGATACTGCCCGCTAAAAACAGGACATCGCCCTCCTTTAGATTTTCGAGCTTATCCATCAAAAGCTGTGTCTCTCTTTCATTAATATGCGGACCGGAACCGTTAATCTCTGTTCCATCAATAGATTTTAATTTCAGATTAATTCTTGAAAATCCTTGGTCGATTTTAACGAATTCTGAATAAATTCCCATTTCTTCTAGATTTCTCTCAATCTCATCGCCCGTAAATCCGGCTATAAATCCAAGCGCCGTGCTCTCAATTCCCAAGTTTTTCAAAACCATGGAAACATTGATCCCTTTTCCGCCCGGAAGAAGCAGTTCCGAACTGGTACGATTCGTCAATCCCAATTGAAAATCGTCCACAGAAACAATATAGTCTAAAGACGGATTAAATGTTACCGTATAAATCATTCAAATCTCCTCCCATAAAAATAGGTCGCAAAATAAATCACTGCTGCAATAATAACGATCATCGGCCCAGTCGCCACATTTGTGTGATAAGAGATAAAAAGACCCAGTACTCCGGAAAACACTGAGAAAACAACGGAAAAAAAGTGGTATTCCCTCATATTCTGTGAGATATTCCGACTCGCCGCCGCTGGAAGAATCAACAGCGCATTGATTAACAAAATTCCAATCCACTTAATCGAAAGCATAACGATCAGTGCAATTAAAACAGAAAAACAATTCTCCAAAAACTTTACTGGAATGTGTTTGCTCTTTGCCAATGTCACATTGACACTCTGCGCACAGAGTTTATTAAACGACATTCCCCAGAAAATCAATGTCACTACAAAAATTAAAATGAGATAGGCAATCTCCTCTTTAGTGATACTCAAAATATCCCCGACTAAGAGACTCGAATATTTACTAAAGTTCCCGCCTTTTGAAAGAATCGCAAGCCCTAAAGCCATACTGGCCGATGAAAATACAGAAATCAATGTATCGGTGGAAGCCATGCTTCTCTCTCCGATCTTATTTAAGAGCAGTGCAAAAATCACAGCAAAAAGAATCATAGAAACTGTTGTGTCCCTCACACCTAAAACTGCTCCAATAGCGATTCCAGTCAACGCTGAATGTCCAAGAGAATCCGAAAAAAACGCCATTTTTTTATTTACAATCATCGTACCGAGTATTCCAAATAAAGGAGCGATAATGACGATTGCCAGCAGCGCATTTCTCATAAAACCATATTCCAGCCATTCTGTCAAACTCATCCTGATCTCCCCTCTTTCTCAGTTTCAAATACCTCTTGAAACTGCCTGCTCTCAAACACTTCCTTAGGACTTCCCTGTTTTAAAACTGTCCGATCCAAAAGCAGTACTTTATCTGCATACTTTTTCACATAATTCAGATCGTGAGAAATCAATACAATGGCCAGATCAAAATTCTTTTTCAGATAATCCATCGTTCGATAAAAGAGTTCCATTCCATTCTGATCAATCCCTGATACCGGTTCATCTAACAAGAGTAAATTTGGTTCATCGATCACTGCCATAGAGAGCAATACCCTTTGTAATTGGCCTCCAGAAAGATTACAGACCTGTGCATCGATCAAATTTTCCACCTCAAAGACCTGAAGAGCCTCTAAAATCTCCCGATAGAGCCTTTTCTTTTTATACAAAAATACAGGTGCATTACTCTGATAGGAGGCAATCAAGTCGTAGACACTGAGTGGCGTCCGTTTTTCAATATTCAGAGCTTGCGGTACATAGCCAATCTTTAATTTCCGTATATTCCCGTTTTC
>JAAVYC010000202.1 GCA_022790905.1 Lachnospiraceae bacterium
CAGCTGATTTGTAATCAGCAGGTTATCGGTTCGAGTCCGATCATCGGCTTAATGGATGGATTCCCGAGTGGCCAAAGGGGACAGACTGTAAATCTGCTGCATATTGCTTCGGTGGTTCGAATCCACCTCCATCCATTTTGCCGGCGTGGCGGAACTGGCAGACGCGCAGGACTTAAAATCCTGTTGTGGAAACACAGTATCGGTTCGATTCCGATCGCCGGCATTTCAAATATGGATATAATTGAATTTTAACGTCATGAAAATGATAGACCGTTTCAATAGAAACGGTTTTTTTATCATATAGGAAATGCAAGGGGGTTTTTCTAATGAAAAGAAAGGAGTAATTGTAAAAAATGAATAATTTTATTTATGAAATTCCTACAAAAGTATATTTTGGGGAGAAACAGCTGCAAAAGAATTTAAGTGAAGAAGTAAAAAAATGTGGAAGTAAGGTATTATTAGTCTACGGGGGAGGTTCTATAAAGAAAAACGGGCTATATCAGGAAATTATGGAAGAGCTTGAAGATCCTGAGATAGAAGTATATGAATTTTCGGGGATTGAGCCAAATCCGAGGCATACTGCTGTAAACGAAGCGGTTGCTATTTGTAAGGAAAAAGATATTGATGTTATCTTGGCTGTTGGCGGCGGGAGTGTGATTGACAGCTGTAAAGCGACAGCGGCAGGCAAATATTACGATGGGGATATCTGGGATTTTGCGGAAAAAAAGGCTGAGATAAAGAAAGCGCTGCCTATTATTGCTATTTTGACATTAGCGTCAACAGGTTCTGAAATGTATACGAATTCAGTTATTTCCAATCTGGATTTGCATGAGAAAAAGGGAATCAAGAGCACATTATTACGGCCAAAAGTATCTTTTTTGGACCCGACTCTTACCTATTCTGTCAATCAATATCAGACTGCCTGTGGAAGCTTTGATATTTTATCTCATATCATGGAGACTTATTTTGCGAGAGAAGATGGTTTACATATGTTGGATACGATCATGGAAGGCTTGATGAGAACTGTAATAAAATATGCGCCGATTGCCTATCATGAACCGGACAACTATGAGGCAAGGGCGAATTTGATGTGGGCATCGTCTTGGGCGTTAAACGGTTTTGTGCGGATTGATAAACAGCCAAATACCTGGGCATGTCATCCGATCGAGCACGAGTTATCGGCTTTTTATGATATTACGCATGGGCTGGGATTGGCCATTTTGACTCCGCGATATTTGAGATATGCTTTGAGTGAAGATACCGTAGACAGATATTACCAGTTTGGCGTCAATGTATGGAATATCGATGCAAATCTGCCGAAGATGGAGGTTGCAGAAAAATCAATAGAGTGTTTGGAAAAGTTATTTTATCAAGATCTGAAGCTGACGGATCATTTAACGGATTTGAATATAAACGAAGAGCATTTTGAGGAAATGGCGGATCGCGTGTGCGTTAATGGCGTCGTAAAAAGCTTTATTGACTTGGATAAAGGGGACGTTGTGAAAATTTTAAAAGAGTGTTTGTAAAGATGTTTCATGAAACGCATCAATATATTGTTAGGGCTGATTTATTTATTGAATCAGCCCTATTTGTTAAGTTATGATTTTATCAGATCTCATCATTTTTTTTGTAAAATGTTTTGACTGCTTTTGCAAAAAAATCGGCCACGCCTTCTCCGTACTGGGTATCGCATGTTTTCTTTATCTGTTCATTGGTTTGGTAAAGGTTGGCTAGCTGCAACATAAAATCTTTTTCATATTTGATACGAAGAAGCTGCTTTTGCACAAAAGCATATTCTCCAATGATCTCTTTGATTTCAAAAGAAGTTACGGGATATCCTTGTTTCATCCGTTCCGTTAACTTTTGCATGATAGACTCCTGTCTCAGATTGCAAGCATGTATTACATCTGTTCCGACGGGATTCGTTGCAGCTTCCAGTGCAAGGTCTTTTCCCCCGTACCATTCGACAAGTTTTTTCCAGTTTCGCTGTGTCTGTTCACTAGAAGCCTCTTCCATAAAATGTTTTCGGAATTTTTCTACGCTTCCGAACTTTTCCGTCAATACATTTTTTTGTTCCGGCTGCATCTTGCGAATCATAGAATTAAAGATTTCTTCAATCTCTGTTTTGCTAAACACTTCAAAGTCCACTGCTTTATCTCCTTTCAGAATGTTATCAATGCTTTTGATCAGACGCTCCATGCGTTCTTTTTTTGCAAGCAGCATCCCTCTTTGCATTTTTAGTATCTGGTTTTTGTCAAGAGAAGGATTTTCCATAACAGTTTTGATTTCCTTTAATGGAATATCGAATTCACGGAAAAATAATATCTGCTGTAATTTTTCCAGGGCTTTATCGTCATAAAGCCGATATCCAGCCTCACTTTTATTTGTCGGTTTCAGAAGACCGATTTCGTCATAGTAGTGAAGCGTTCGCGCGCTGATACCTGTGATCGCTGCTATTTCTTTTACAGTTCTCATTCTGTATTCCCCCTGTTCTCTTGATAAAGTCAGTGTAAACTATGACGTTCCGAGAAGGTCAATAGGTTTTTTAAAATAATTCATTTGCTGTTCTTATTCAAGATCAAGAGGTGCCTGTGAGCATTTCGCTGTAGATGCCCGCACAATCAGTTCTGGATGGAGTAGAGTCTGGCTTAAGGATACGCCATGTAACATAGAATTTAATGAAAAATATCCGGTTCTTCCCAAGATCAGACGATTTTGACGGATCGTGGTCAAAAGAGGGTCTAGGGTAGAGGAAATTGGCAGGTCGTCAAATCCTATAATACTGATATCTTCCGGTATGCGGTAACCTCTATTTTGACATTCCGTGATCGCTCCGCGGGCAATCATATCACTGCTGCATAGAATTCCGGTAACGTCATTTTTTAAGAAATGTGGTATGTATTTTTTAGCAGACTCAAATGAAAAATCGCCATATATAATAAAGTCCTGATAAATTGTCAAATTGTATTTTTTCAAACTGTTTAAAAATGCCTGATTTCTTTTTTGGGAAATCATAGAATAGATCGGGCCGTTTAAAAATGCAATTTTTCTGTGACCAAGTTGATAGAGATGTTCGATTGCCGCATCAATGCCCTCCTCATTGTCACTTCCAATAGAGGCCACCCATGGATTTCGGGAAATATGATTGTCAAACAAAACGGTGGGAATATTTGTATTAGTCAGCTGTGCGAGCCATTCGTCCTGAAGAGAAAATCCCACGAAAAATGCACCATTATAACCGTTTTTCAACATATAAATATCGTATGATTCTGACTTTTGCAAAGAAGACGTAGCCGGAATAATATCGACATTCCAACGGTCACGAAATGCTGCCTGCTTAAAGCCGAGAATAATGTCATATCCGAAGTCCATAGGGGATTCATAACGCATGTTTTGGATGAAGAGACAGAGCTTTTTATAGTCAGTTTGTTTCATCTTTTTTGTCTGATAACCCATTTCCGCAGCAGTATTTAGGACCGCTTGTCTTAAATGTTCGCTGATGTCGTGGGCGCCGTTCAACCCTTTGGAAACCGTGCTGATTGAAATGCCAAGTCGGTTTGCGATGTCTTTCATGGTCGTCATATTTCTCCTCCTAAACATAAAAATTTCTTATAGCGTTGAGTGTAACAAAAAAATAAGAACAGGGAAAGCGGACGCGTAGAAAAAAATAAAAGTGGTAAAATATCTTAAAAAGGTGTATGATAAACTCGAATTAATAAAAGAGGTTGGCCAGGAACTGACCCAAAATGAGAATGAGGTAGTGGGAATGAAAAAAAGGCGATTCATATTGTTTTTGATACTTGTCATAATTATAGTGGCGTTTACTGCTTGTGACAAATCGAAGGACAAGAAATCTTCAAAAAGTAAAGAGAAAGATGGGGACACAGAAGAAGTAGAGAAAAAAACGTATAAATTTACCATTTGGGGAAGTAAGGAAGACCTTTCGGAGAAGAAAGGAAGCTGGTTAAAGACTAGATGTGATATGTTTGCCGCAAAATATCCAAATGATGAAGTGATATTTGAATTTGTTTCTTGCGATATAGAGAAAATGTTAGAGAAATTGCAGGAAAACAGAGATACAGCGCCAGATATTTTTATATTTAGCAGTACACAGATCAATGAACTGGTTGAGGACAGGCTTTTGACCAGGCTTTGGGGGGAGACAGAGGAGTATGTGATTTCATCCAATACAACGAGTATAGCAAAGCTTGCTACGTTTAAAGAAAAGGTCTATGGAATTCCGGTTTCAGCAAATCCTTTCGTGCTCTATTATGATAAGCGAATTTTTTCAAGGGAGGATATGAAGAGCCTGGACATTATTTTGTCTAAAGGGGTTCTCTCCTATCCATCGGAAGATACGAGATATCTTCAGGCATTTTATGAAGCACAGGATGTCGTAAAGCCTCCTGAAGAGACAGAAGACGATACATCAGAAACATCACAGGAACCGGAAAGTACAAAGCAAGAAGACGACGCGCAACAGGAATTAGATACGATGGAACCTGAGATACTTGCTCCGGAAAGTGTGGATTTGTGGCTGGAAAAATTCAGAGAAAACCCAAATGTTTTACAGGATGTAGATGGAGCGGCGGGAATGAACGGAATGCAAAACGGAACGGTCCAGGCGGCGGTTTATGATGCGGCTGCATATCCGAAAATGAAGGAGTTAATGGGGGAGAACTTGGGGGTTGCTGCGCTTCCAACCTTTATCATCGATGGAGTGGAAAAACAGATGAAATGTGTTACGGAGGCGCAGAATATTGGTGTGAATCCAGACTGCGAAAATTTTGAGATGACTATTGCACTTGCCACATATCTTGGAAGCGCAGATTCACAGCAGATGCGTTACGATATGAGCAAAGCTGTGCCGATTAATCTGACCGCCATTCAGTCGTTAAGAAATGTGGACTTGCCATATGTGATCTCACAGATTGCCGATAAAGAAAATCCGGGGTGGGATATACCTGAGGAAGAAAAAGAGTAAAAGTAGTAAAAAAAAATTGTGCATAATGCCTTGACAATTCAGATGTTTTCGTGTACAATTTGATTTGTTGACGTGAGCAAATAAAATGCCCAGTTAGCTCAGTTGGTAGAGCAGAGGACTGAAAATCCTCGTGTCTCTGGTTCGATTCCGGAACTGGGCATTGTGCGGGTGTAGTTCAATGGTAGAACACTAGCCTTCCAAGCTAGATACGTGGGTTCGATTCCCATCACCCGCTTTAAAGCAGCTTTCAGCGATGAGAAATATTGAAGTTTAAGTTGTGTATAGAAAAAAGTCAGATATGCGCGAGTGGCTCAGTTGGTGGAGCACGACCTTGCCAAGGTCGGGGTCGCGGGTTCGAGTCCCGTCTCGCGCTTAGAGAAAAGAGATATGGATGATTCCATATTTCTTTTTTTTATGTCTGAAGTTAGGTCTTTCCATTGTATACTTGTTCTAGGTCAGTACAATACATTGCAGACTTCTATAGAAGAGGGGAGGTGATGCGAATGAATACATACGAAGTTTTAACATTGTTGATTCTTTTCGGAACGTTCCTCGTTGCATTGCTTGTCCAATTTGAGTAAGAACTTAAAAAGCTAAGTTATAGATTTATGGGTAGAATATACATCGACAAACAGAATAGATTGGGGTATAATATTCCGCATAGATTTTATCACATAATGGAGGATACAAAAGTGAACATCATTATAGTGGGCAGTGGAAAAGTCGGATATACACTTGCCAAGCATTTAAATGAAGAAGGACATGAAATTACGGTAATTGATTCAGATGAAGAGACGATTAAATATATTTCATCTGAGATGGACATCTATTGTGTATTGGGAAATGGGACGAGTTATCGGACACAAAAAGAGGCGGGAATTGAAAAAGCGGATTTGCTGATTTCGGTGGCAAATCAAGATGAGATCAATTTATTGAGCTGTCTGATGGCAAAAAAAGCGGGAAACTGTCAAACGATTGCGAGAGTGCGAAATCCCGAATATTATGCGGAAATCGGCTATATACGTGAGGAGCTGGGATTATCTATGTCAATCAATCCAGAGTGGGAAGCGGCGAATGAGATGGCAAGGCTGATACAGTATCCATCGGCACTTTCAGCAGAGACATTTCGGAGAAGAATGAGCCTACTCCATCTTGTGATACCGGAAGGTTCTATTCTGAATGGAATGAGTGTGGCTGATTTTGCGGCAAAAATCAGTAAAAATATTTTAGTCTGTATCGTAAAGAGAGGAAAAGAAATTGTGATTCCGCGAGGAGATTTTGTGATGCAGACAGGAGATGCGATCTCTGTCAGTCTTCCGATTCGGGAAGCCACACCGTTTTTTAAAAAGATTGGAGTTCCTGCGAATCCAATCAAGACGGTATTGATCGCCGGGGGCGGAAGAATTGCCTATTATCTGGCAAAGCAGCTTCGGGATACCGGTGTAGAGGTGAGAATCATTGAAGAGGATAAAAAGCGCTGTGAGGAATTGAGTGAAGCACTTCCAAAAGCGTTGATTATACAGGGAGAGGCGATTGATAAAGAGCTTCTTTTGGAAGAGGGCATACAGGGCGTAGATGCGATGGCGGCTCTGACAGATATCGATGAAGAGAATATTATGCTTTCTCTTTATGCGAAAAGAGTGTCGAACGCGAAAACAATGACAAAAATTGATAAAATTGAGTTTCCGGAAGTGATTGATGATCTGGGAATCGACAGTTTGATCGTTCCAAAAGCCATCACAGCGGCTTCCATTATCCGCTATGTGCGCGCAATGCAGAATTCTCTAGGGAGCAATGTGCAGACCTTATATCGTTTGATGGATGGAAGGGTGGAAGCCTTGGAGTTTATTATCAACAAGAAAGCAAAAGTGATCGGAAAGCCTATCCGTGAATTGAAAATTAGAAAAAATGTCTTGATTTGTTCTATTTTACACAGAGGTAAGGTGATTATGCCGAGTGGAAACGATGTGCTGCGAAAAGGGGACAGTGTTATCGTGGTGACGACAAATCTGGGGTTGGATGATATTGATGATATTTTAGAGGTTTGAAAAAATGAATAGAAAGATTGTGATATTTATTTTGGGATGGGTTATGACATTTCTTTCAGGATTTTTGACTTTGCCATGTCTGGTGAGTTTGATTTATCAGGAGGGTGAGGGAACCTATTTTTTTGTTACGGCACTGGTGGCATTCATTTGTGGGAGGATACTGACACGTAAGAAACCGCAGAAGGGACAATTTTATGCAAAAGAAGGGTTTATCTCTGTGGCACTTAGCTGGATTGTACTGAGTATTCTGGGAGCGATTCCACTTTGGATGAGTGGTGAGATTCCTCATTTTATTGATGCGCTGTTTGAAATTGTGTCGGGTTTTACGACTACGGGTGCGAGTGTAGTCGCAGATGTGGAGGCGCTGTCTCATACTGCACTGTTTTGGCGCAGTTTCAGTCATTGGATTGGCGGTATGGGTGTTCTGGTTTTTATGATGGCAATTTTACCGCTGGTGGGCGGAGAAAATATCCATCTGCTTCGCGCTGAGAGTCCGGGGCCGATTGTCTCTAAACTGGTTCCGCGTATGCGTAAAACAGCCAAAATTCTCTATGTCATTTATTTGGGTATGACATTACTTCAGATTGTACTCTTGATTTGTAGCGGGCTTCCGGTGTTTGATTCCATTTGTATGTCACTTGGAACGGCGGGAACAGGAGGATTTGGACTGGTTGCAGACAGTGCAACGGGCTATACAGTAGTGCAGCAAGTGATTATCACTGTATTTATGCTGCTCTTTGGCGTAAATTTTAGTTTTTTTTATCTGATTTTAATGAGAAACATAAGAGGTGCTTTTAAGATAGAGGAGGTGCGTTGGTATTTTGCACTATTTGGGGTGTCAGCGCTTCTTATCACTATAGATTTGACGAAAAATGTCGGTGACGTGCTGCACAATTTGAATCTGGCGACGTTTCAGGTCGCATCCGTGATGACAACGACGGGATTTGCAACAGCAGATTTCAACCTGTGGCCGACATTCTCTAAAAATATTCTGGTTATGTTAATGTTTGTGGGTGCCTGTGCGGGAAGTACAGGTGGGGGAATTAAAGTCAGTCGTTTTATTATTTATATAAAGACTACGGTGAAAGAGATTCGCCATTTGATTCATCCGCGCAGCGTAAAGGTTGTAAAGTTAGACGATAAAACGGTATCAGACGAGACGATTCGCACAACACATATGTATTTGATTGTGTATATGTTTATTTTTGTGGGCTCGTTAGCGGTAGTCAGTCTGGACAAATATGATATGGTGACTAATTTTACGGCAATTGCGGCAACAATCAATAATATTGGGCCTGGACTTGAGGTTGCCGGTCCGATGGGAAACTATGGCGGATTTTCAGTTCTATCCAAAATTGTTATGATTTTAGATATGCTAATCGGAAGATTGGAAATATTCCCACTTTTGATTTTATTCTCTCCTTCTGTATGGAAATGGAGAAACAAAAAGAGGTGTGCAAATGGCAAGTAATTGTGAGAGCTGCGTTAACTATATTTATGATAATGAAGAGGAGTATTATTGTTGCAGTATGAATCTGGACGAAGATGATATGATAAAGTTCTTAACGGGAAGTTTTGATAGTTGTCCCTATTATCGACTTGACGATGAGTATGCAGTGGTGAGACATCAGATGTAAAAATGAAAAGAGACAGGGAAATTTATTTCGTTAAATTCCCTGTCTTTTTATATAGCGTCAATGTTGTCGCTATTTTAAAAATCCGTTGATGATTTGTTCTTCCGCTTCCGATTCTGTCAGTCCGAGTGTCATTAATTTGATCAATTGTTCGCCGGCAATTTTTCCGATGGCAGCTTCATGGATGAGATTTGCATCGATATTGTTTGCGGACAATTCTGGAGTGGCGTCTACGCGTGCATGATCCATGATGATGGCATCACATTCGCTGTGTCCTGCACATTGATTATTGCCGGTAATCTTTGCTAGAAATATCTGATGAGATTGTCCCTTTGCGACAGAGCGAGAGACAATATTGGCGCTGGAATTTTCACCGTTTAGATCTACGGAAAAATCCGTCCTGGCATACTGTTTTCCGTGTGTCATGATTTTTTCGCGAACTTCAAGAGTGGCCCCATCCTTTAGCTCTCCTGTGGTGATACGGTTTGTAGAGTCAATTCCCTTAATCTGAGTGGTCTCCATCTCCATATAAGAATTTTCATCTAAATGGATGACCGTTTCAGGATTCATGACGTTTTCCCCGTTGCCGTCGCCTTCTCCATAATGTCTTTCGATGTAACGCACTTTTGCATTTTTTCCGACGTAAAAGGAGTGAATCCCTTCGTGTTTGGAAGTGTCGGTGCCGCAATTGTGGATTCCGCAGCCCGCAATAATTGTGACATCACAGTTCTCTCCGATGTGAAAGTCATTGTATACCATTTCTTGCAGACCGCTCTCACTTAAAATGACAGGAATGTGAAGGCTCTCGTTTTTGGTTCCGGGCTTTACATAGATGTCAATGCCTTGTTTGTCCTGTTTGGTTATAATATCAATATTAGCGGTGGTACTGCGTCCTGCAAGTTGACCGTTGGCACGGATATTGTAGGCGCCTTCTGGAACTTCATGCAGTCCGGCCACTTGTTGTAATAAGTTTTTTTGTATTGGATCCATAAATTACTGTCTCCTTTTTATTGTGCTTTATCTGTCAATGTCTTACAAGTACTCGGCTGACTCATAAGGCAAGGCATGATTTCTTCTCTAGAACCAATTGTATCGAGATTGCCGTTTGCGATGACAATGATTTTATCGGCAATATTTAAAATGCGTTCCTGATGAGAGATGATTAAAATAGAGCCGTGAATTTCGTCTCTCATTTTTTCAAATACTTTAATCAAGCTGTTGAAACTCCAGAGATCGATG
Source organism: Lachnospiraceae bacterium (assembly GCA_022790905.1). Lineage (GTDB taxonomy): Bacteria > Bacillota > Clostridia > Lachnospirales > Lachnospiraceae > Maccoyibacter. Next base: position 9,906 of record JAAVYC010000202.1, read on the forward strand.
CCGGCTTCCGGTTCGTCAAAAATGGAGAGTTGAGTACCTCTTGCTAAAATCATGGCGATTTCAATACGTTTTAATTCTCCGCCGGAAAGACTTGCATTTATTTCACGGTCAATATATTCTCTAGCGCAGAGTCCCACTTCGGAGAGAATATTACAGATGTCGCTAACAGACATGGAACGGCCGGCAGCAATGTGAATCAAATCTTTTACCGTTAAACCTTTAAAATGAACTGGTTGCTGGAAAGCAAAACTGATTCCCTTTTTGGCACGATCTGTGATATTGAGATCTGTGATATCTTCTCCATGGAAGAGAATACGTCCATTTGTCGGGGTTAAGATACCGGCAATAATTTTGGCCAGAGTGGATTTTCCACCACCGTTTGGTCCGGTGATTGCCACAAAGTGTTCGTCGATTTTTAAACTGATATTTTTTAGAATTTCTTTGTTATTGCTGTCGTTTTCGTCATCAACCTCATAACTGATATTTTGTAATTCTAACATAGTTCCTCCAATTTTTTCTCATTTGTTTTTGCAGGAAGCGATTAGCTGCTTCACAGTCTTTTATAGAGTCGTTGATTCCGGATAGTGGAGACGTTCCGGTGTGATCTGAAAAAGGACTTCTTCGCAATATTTTTTGGCCAGATATTTTGCCATCGGAAGGTTCAAGTCCAGATAGTTACCGCAATCTTTTGCGGCAGCGCCTGGGATATCCCCCTCATAATTCTGGATAAAAAGAAACATCTCTTTTAAGAGAGGCAGGACATCTTCTGACTTATAATCGCCTGCTAAAATCAGATAAAATCCGGTACGACAACCCATCGGGCCAAAATAAATAGTCTTGGAACCATATTCTTTGTGATTGCGCAAAAAGGTAGCTCCGAGATGTTCAATGGCGTGAATTTCTGCGGTATTCATGACCGGTTCGAAGTTTGGCCGCGTCATACGAAGATCGAAAGTGGTGAGTATTTCCGATCCCGCATAATCTTTTCTGGAGACATAAACTCCTGGAAGGAGTCGTAAGTGATCTACTGTAAAACTTGCAATTTTTTCCATTATAAGTCACCTGCCATTTCTAAAATTAGGGTTACTGAATTTTCAATTGCCATTGCCTCAAAAGCTGGATAGTCCATGGTAGCACTGTCATCTGCTTTATCAGAAATCGCGCGAATGATTAAAAAAGGAATGTGGTTTAGGTAGGCAGTATGTGCAATAGCAGCGCCTTCCATTTCCGTACAGAATCCGTGAAAAGTCTCAATGAGCCAATCTTTTTTCGCTTTATTGGAAATAAACTGATCTCCGCTCACAATGCGTCCTTGAAATGTCTTAATAGAAGGAAGTACCTTTTTGCAGGCAGTTAGAGCAACCTTTCTTAAACGTTCATCTGCCAAAAAAGAGAGAGTGTCCATTCTCGGGATCTGTCCGAGTGGATAACCAAAAGCGACAGCGTCCATATCATGTTCGAGCGTGTCCGTGGAAAGTACAATATCTCCAATATCAATGTCTTTATTTAAAGAGCCTGCAATGCCCGTGTTAATTACGGTGTTTACATGAAAAATATCCGCGAGAATCTGAGTGCAGATAGCAGCATTAACTTTTCCAATGCCTGAGCGGACTGCAACGGATTTTTTGCCATTTAATAATCCCTGGTAAAAATCCATGGAAGCGATTGTCTCGACGCTGACATTCGTCATATGTTCTTTGATTTTGGCAACTTCTTCATCCATTGCCCCAATAATTCCTAACATGTCGTCCTCCTTTTGTATTCTTGTCTGTTTTCCGTGCAATTTGCACTATTGCTATTTTAAGCCAATTGATGGGAAAAGACAAGGGCAGAAGGTTATTTTGGATTTTGCGGAGATTCTTTGTTTAAAAGACTTCCGCGCATGATGGCGTCTTCTCCGAAGCGATTTTTTATTTCCTTCAAAGCGGCATCTAAATTTTGTTGCTTTTTGTTAGAAGGGTGAAAGGTCATGTTTTGTATTTCTTCCATTTCAAAAAGATTCATCTGAATCGGGGCGTCTTCGTCTAGTAATTTTCCGGTTCGGATGCCCAGAAGACGGATCGGAGTTTTATCCCATAGTTCATCGAAAAGGCGGCAGGATAGTTCATAGATAGAGGAAATGGTGTTAGTGGGAAAGAGAAGAGGCCTTTGATGGGAACAGGTGTGAAAATAGCAATTTTTGATCTCCACAGTAACCGTTTGAGCGAGCTGCTTGGAAGTTTGCAGACGGGAGGAAACCTGTTTTGCGAGAGAGAGAAGGATTTTTTTTGCTTCCGCGGCGATGGTGATATCTTCAGAAAGTGTAGTGGAGTTGCCTATTCCTTTTAGTTTTCCGGTATCACTACAAATTGTGGAGGAGGCAATTCCGTTGGCATACTCCCACATGAGCTTTCCGTGGCTTTTAAATTCCCGTACTAAAAAATTTTGATCTGTATGCGCGAGATCTCCAATTGTCGTGATACCGAGAGCCCGCAGTCGGTTAGCGCTGGATTTTCCGACCATATAGAGGTCTTCAATCGGAAGGGGCCAAAGTTTTGAGGGAATTTCTTCCTGAAATAGAGTATGAATTTTATCCGGTTTTTCAAAGTCACTTGCCATTTTAGCTAAAAGGCGGTTTGGGGCAATTCCGATGTTGACAGTGAAACCGAGTTGTCTTTTGATATCGTCTGAGATTAATTGTGCGGCGACAATGGGGGATTCATATTTGTGAGCGATCGGGCCAAAGTTTAGATAACATTCATCAATGGAAAGTTTTTCCAGATCAGGTGTATAGGTGTGCAGCAATTCTATTAAACGTTTGGAATGGCGTCGGTACATGGCATGATCTGGCGGAGCGATTGTCAGGGATTCACATTTGCGCAGTGCGTGGGCAATCGGTTCTCCTGTACGTACACCGAAAGCTTTGGCAGGAATGGACTTTGCCAGGACAACGCCATGGCGCTTTTTTTGACTTCCTCCAATGATGGATGGAATTAGTCTCAAATCGGTGGTGCTTCCATTTTTTAATTCCTCAATGGCAGTCCAGCTTAAAAAAGCAGAGTTGACATCTATATGAAAAATAATGGGTTTCAAATGTAATGCCTCCTATTGAAAAGAGATTGACTTTTTCAGATATCATATCACGGGGTGGAAAATAAGGAAAGTAGTTTGCTTTGTGGTATCTGCTGGAAATTACAAATCTAAATCAAATATAAAAAATATAAATGGAACATTTAGAGTTATTTTAGAATCCTTTAAGTTTTGTGTCACAATTTAGTCATAAATTGCCCCTATAATAAAACCATCAAATCGAAAGAGAAAAATAAATTTTCAAATTTGGCAACAATTACTTTAAATATAGATTAACATTTTCATAACTAAACTCCTCAGAAAGCCCCCGGAAACATTGAGTTTCCGGGACTTTTCTATTTTTGCTCTAATATAAAAAATATGAAATTTGTTCCGGAAAATAAAGGTAAGCAAGGAAAAATGATTTGCGATAGAGGAGAAGAAAATAGAGTGACATTTAGAAAAAAATGTTGTATAATTCAATTAAATATATACATTTAGGAGGATTTAATCATGAAGAAGAAATTGTTATTGACAATGATGGTGTTCGCATTGGGTTTAGCTGTGTTGGGTTGTTCTGATAAGAAGAAAGATGACAACACAGATGATAAAGCGAAAGTAGAAGAAAACAAGGAGACAAAAAAAGAGGAAAAGAAAGAAGAAGAGAAAGTCTATAATGTTGGTGACAATTTTACATTTAAAGATTGGGGAATTACAATCTCTAATACAGAGGTTGTGGATAATATTACCTCTGGTAGCATTGTGTTTTCTCCACAGACAGAAGGTAATAAATTGTTTCACGTATTTTTGACAGCAACGAATAATGGGAAAGAAAAAGACGTATTTTTGCCGACGAGAGTATTTAATAATGATGTTTATGTGGAGGTAATCCACGGCGATGAGGAATTAAAACCGACAGCCCTTTTAGGATATGGCTCAGAGATGGTTGGTAAATCCATTGAGGCACAAGCTTCTGAGGAAGGAGAGATCACTTTTGAGGTTCCTGAGACTGTTGCAAGTAGTACAGATGAATTATTATTGCGTTTTAAATCTGGAAATGATACGGTATCTGTAAAAGTGAGATAATAAAAAAGAGACCTGTCTGTAAAAAAGACAGGTCTTTTTATGTCGTCATATAAACCAAGTCTCCTGATTTGTGGAGGAGACAGAAATAGCGCCAGCCTGCAATAATGCCAGGATATCTTCCTTTTCTGAAACCATTCCGCCAGCGATGACTGGAATCGGAGAAGACTGGCAAATTTTGTGAATGACTTTTGGCATGAGCGCCGGAAGGATCTCAATACAATCTGGCCGTCCTGTGCGCATGGTCTTGGATATACTCTCATAGGCCATAGAATCAATGGCAAAAAAGCGATGAATTGTGTACAGATCTAGCTCACGTGCCCGTTTAATCAGAGGAGCTTTTGTGGATATGATCCCATCGGCTTTTGTAAACTGGCGTATGAAGTCGACGGCGATTTCTTTGGAACTCAGTCCGTGGATAAGATCTATATGGACCATTGCAATTTTTCCGGCCGCCTTGATGTCTTCTACAATCTGACCAATGTTGCAGATATCACCATATAAAACAAAAATAATAGAACTTTCGCTGGTCAGACATTTTTTTAATCCGTTTTCGTCTTTAATTGCGGCAATTACTGGCGAAGCTTCTAAAGCTTCTTTGAATTCAGAATGCATAAATACCTCCCGATGTCGGGTGTCACGAAATAAAAGTTGTCTTCTCTCCGCAGCCATAGCAGGTGTGCGGAGAGATATGCGCCGTAGATTTATCCTTAATATAAACTCCCCTCATGAGTCACAGTTTCACGTTACTGTACATATTATGAACAGTTGCTACAGGCAGCATGATTAGAAATGGTTATATCGGATATTTCCCATTTTATTTATGTAGATTTTATTCGTGCCAATTGGCATGAACAAAAGATACACACTTAAAAAACAAAAAGAACAAGACAAATAAAAATGCGTCTGCATCCTATTTACCTTGCTCATCTCTCTCGGGTTCACTTTATGAAACTGTCTATATGATACCATTGAATTTTGTCATCTGCAAGGGGCACTAATTCACAAAAAGGGAAACATTTTTTTGTAGAACCTTGACAATAAGAGGGATAAAGGCTAACATAGAACAAAAGAAAAAAAGATGGGGCAAGCAGGGAAGGGTGAGATGATGAGCGAAGAGAGTAAAGGGACATTGATCCGGTATTGTAAAATGTGTGCAAAGCTTTTGGCTCCAGATTATGAAAGAGAATATTGTCCAGCATGTGAAGAAAACAAATTATTTGATGAGGTAAGGGAGTATATCCGCAATAATGAGGTGACAGAACATCAGGTAGCGGATCATTTTAGAATACCGCAAAAATTGGTGAAGAATTGGATCAAAGAGGGCAGAATTGAGTATAAAGAAAATGCAGAGGCAAAGGAACTGGTCATGTTACACTGTGAACAGTGTGGTACGCCTCTTACATTTGGAACTCTGTGTAGAAAATGTCGTAAAATGGCCGAGAACGCCAAATATGAATATGTCGGAAACGATATAGAGGACATTCGGATGCGATTCTTGGATAAAGACGATAAATAGAGAAGTGTTTTAAAATTTTATTTTACCGGCGTGGCGTGAGTTACGCCGGTTCGTTGTATCCCAAAATAATTCTGAAAGAAGTAGAGCAAAAAAGGTATTATAAAAAACGTGTTATGCAATCAGACAACCTTTTGCATAGCACGTTTGATTTTTTGATTAAGAGCGCTTACATTTACAGGAAGCTTCCACAAAACCTTTGAATAGGGGGTGTGGTCTGTTCGGTCTGGATTTAAATTCCGGGTGTGCCTGTGTCGCAAGGAACCAAGGGTGATCCGGAATCTCAATCATTTCCACAATTCTGCCATCTGGTGACAGTCCGCATAGTTTCATGCCGTTTTCCGTCAGAACATTCCGGTAATCGTTGTTGACTTCGTAGCGATGGCGGTGTCTCTCATGGATGATATCTTCCCCATAGAGTGCGCGCGCTTTCGAGGACTTGTCTAATTCACATGGATAGGAACCGAGTCTTAACGTTCCGCCGATATCTTCCACACCGTCTTGGTCTGGCATTAAGGCAATCACTGGATGTGTGGTGTTTGGATCTAATTCGATGCTGTGTGCATCGTGGAAATCGCAGACGTTACGGGCATATTCGATAATGGCAACCTGCATACCCAGACAGAGCCCGAGGTATGGAATTTTGTTCTCGCGAGCATATTTTGCAGCGAGGATTTTCCCTTCAATGCCGCGGCTTCCAAATCCACCTGGCACTAAAATGCCCTGTACATTGCCAAATGCCTTGTCCAGATTTTCTTCGTTCAATTCTTCTGAATCTACCCATTTGATATTTACCGTGGCGTGTTCTGCGATACCGCCATGTTTTAATGCCTCCACAACAGAGATATAGGCATCGTGGAGTTGAATATATTTCCCAACCAGAGCGATCTCTACCTCTTTATTTGGATTGCGCAAAGAATTGACCATATCCCGCCAGTCGGATAGATCTGGATCGGGGCAATCCAACTTCAGACATTCACAGGTTACCTGTGCGAGGTGCTCTGCTTCCATAGCAAGAGGCGCTTCGTAGAGATATTCCACATCCAGGTTTTGTAAAACGTGATTGTTTGGGACATTACAGAATAAAGCTATTTTATCTCGCAGCCCCTGGTCGAGTGCATGTTCGGAACGGCAGACAATAATATCCGGTTGAATTCCCATTCCCTGGAGTTCTTTGACGCTTGCCTGAGTGGGTTTTGTCTTTAATTCTCCGGAAGCCTTAATATAAGGAATGAGAGTTACATGAATCAACATGGCATTTTCATGTCCGACATCGTGCTGAAACTGACGAATGGATTCTAAAAATGGCTGACTCTCGATATCGCCCACGGTACCTCCGACTTCAATAATGGCGATGTGTGTATCTTCAGATGTAAAATTGCGATAAAATCGACTTTTAATTTCATTTGTGATGTGAGGAATGACTTGAACAGTACCTCCGCCAAAATCACCGCGTCGTTCTTTTTGAAGAACAGACCAATAGACCTTACCAGTGGTGACATTGGAATTTTTGCTCAGGCTTTCATCAATAAAACGTTCGTAATGGCCCAAATCCAGATCAGTCTCTGCGCCATCGTCTGTGACAAAGACTTCTCCGTGCTGAATCGGATTCATCGTTCCCGGGTCAATATTAATGTATGGATCAAATTTTTGCATAGTTACTTTAAAGCCTCTGGCTTTTAGTAAACGGCCAAGAGATGCTGCGGTAATGCCCTTACCAAGTCCTGAAACGACTCCTCCGGTAACAAAGACATATTTTACAGGCATGTTTTTTTCCTCCTAGATTAGACTTAGCTCAGCGGGGGTAATCCGTTGAGCTAAAATAACTGTAAATAACTTATATATTATACAACTAGAGAAAAAAGAAATCTACAGATTTCCAAAAAAAGATTAAAAAAAATAGAAAAGAAATAATTTAGAAAAAGTTTAGAAAGAACAAAGAAAGTTCATGATATTCATATTGATTTTGAAAGAAAAGAAACATATAATTATAAAGGATACTGCAGGAAATGAATGCAGCGTGGAGGAG